>NZ_JBHYVC010000062.1:0-48053 GCF_042749965.1 Streptomyces sp. NPDC059454
GCACACGCGTGAGCGGCACCCCCCCGCCGGGGGGGTGCCGCTCACGCGTCCGTGTCAGCCGTGCTTGGCGCGGCTCGCGGCGCGGGCGCGCTCGCGGGCGTCCAGGTTCACCTTGCGGATGCGGACCGCCTCCGGGGTGACCTCCACGCACTCGTCGTCGCGGCAGAACTCCAGGGACTGCTCCAGCGACAGCTTGCGCGGCGGGACGATCGCCTCGAACGAGTCGGCCGAGGACGACCGCATGTTGGTGAGCTTCTTCTCCTTGGTGATGTTGACGTCCATGTCGTCGGCACGGGAGTTCTCGCCGACGATCATGCCCTCGTACACCTCGGTGCCCGGGTCCGTGAAGAGCACGCCGCGCTCCTGGAGGTTGGTCATCGCGAACGCGGTGACGGCACCGGAGCGGTCGGCGACCAGCGAGCCGTTGTTGCGGGTCGTCAGGGTGCCGAACCAGGGCTCGTGGCCCTCGTGGATGGAGTGGGCGATACCGGTGCCGCGGGTCTGGGTCAGGAACTCCGTCCGGAAACCGATCAGGCCACGGGAGGGGACCACGAACTCCATGCGGACCCAGCCCGAGCCGTGGTTGGACATGTTGTCCATCCGGCCCTTGCGCACGCCCATGAGCTGCGTGACCGCGCCCATGTGCTCCTCGGGCACGTCGATCGTCATGCGCTCGACGGGCTCGTACGTCTTGCCGTCGACCTCCTTGGTGACGACCTGCGGCTTGCCGATGGTCAGCTCGAAGCCCTCGCGGCGCATCTGCTCGACCAGGATGGCCAGCGCCAGCTCGCCGCGGCCCTGCACCTCCCAGGCGTCGGGACGCTCGGTGTCCAGGACGCGGAGCGAGACGTTGCCGATCAGCTCGCGGTCCAGGCGGTCCTTGACCTGGCGGGCGGTGACCTTGCGGTCCTTGACGACCGCCTTGTTGTCCGCGCCCTTGCCGGTGGCGCCGCGGCCGACCAGCGGGGAGGTGTTGGTGCCGATGGTCATGGAGATCGCCGGCTCGTCCACCGTGATCAGCGGCAGCGGGACGGGGTTCTCGGTGTCCGCGAGGGTCTCGCCGATCATGATCTCCGGAATGCCGGCGACGGCGCAGATGTCACCGGGGCCGGCCTTCTCGGCGGGCTTGCGGGTGAGCGCCTCGGTCATCATCAGCTCGGAGATGCGCACGTTGGCGACGGACCCGTCGCGCTTCATCCAGGCGACCGTCTGCCCCTTCTTCAGCTCGCCCTGGTGGACGCGGAGCAGGGCGATACGGCCGAGGAAGTTGTCGGCGTCCAGGTTGGTGACGTGGGCCTGGAGCGGGGCGCCCTCGTCGTAGGTCGGGGCCGGGATGTGCTGCAGGATCGTGGAGAAGAACGGCTCCAGCGAGTCGGAGTCGGCCGGGACCGTGCCGTCCTCCGGCTTGGTCAGCGAGGCGACGCCGTCCCGGCCGCAGGCGTAGACGATCGGGAACTCGATCTGCTCCTCGTCGGCGTCCAGGTCGAGGAAGAGGTCGTAGGTCTCGTTGACGACCTCGTCGATCCGGGCGTCCGGACGGTCCGTCTTGTTGATGCAGAGGATGATCGGCAGCCGCTGCTGGAGCGCCTTGCGCAGCACGAAGCGGGTCTGCGGCAGCGGGCCCTCGGAGGCGTCCACCAGCAGCACCACACCGTCGACCATCGACAGGCCGCGCTCGACCTCGCCGCCGAAGTCGGCGTGGCCGGGGGTGTCGATGATGTTGATCGTGATGGGCTCCCCGCCGTCCTTGGGGTGGTACTTCACCGCCGTGTTCTTGGCGAGGATCGTGATGCCCTTCTCACGCTCCAGGTCGTTCGAGTCCATCATGCGGTCGTCGACCTGGTCGAGCTGGTGCGCGGCGAAGGCGCCGGCCTGCTTGAGCATGCCGTCGACGATGGTGGTCTTGCCGTGGTCGACGTGGGCGACGATGGCGACGTTGCGGATGTCGTGGCGCGTGGCCATATAAGGCGTACTCCCGGGATGCTGAGGAATGCCCCGCACGAGCGTCTGTGGTGTGCGGGCCCTGCCGGGCTGAACATGCCTCGGCCTCACCCCATGGTACGGGGCCGCCGCGCGGTCCGCCCTCGCGAGCCCGTGAACCCCCTGTGACTCACGAGGGTCGCGAAGAACTGTTCGCATATCGGTATGCGCGCGAACGCGTTTCGGACATGTAAACAAAAAGGTGTACCTAATTGTCCGGATTGCCGGTTTCTCTTCAGGGGTGTCAAGCGCGCGTAGGTGTCAATCTTTGCAATTTTCGCTCAAAATATGAACGGTAGGGAGATCCCTATGCCTTCCGCCCTTGACGCGCGTTGACTGTCTTGGCGAAAGTTCCCCCAAACCACAGAACCTGCCGGTATCTGTGCTGCGCTCAACTCTCCAACCCCCCGGGGGACGAACACGATGACCAGTCCAATCAAGGCCGAGGACTCCGGGTCCGCGGCTGTCTTGGACCCTGAGCTCGCGGCGACCACCGAAAAAACGGTCGCCGAGGGCGTCAAGCAGCCCGAGGGTCGTTCCCCCGGCCAGTTGATGTGGCAGCGCTTCAAGCGCGACCGTACCGGAGTCGTCTCCGCGTGTGTGGTGATTTTCTTCTTCGTGGCCGCCGCGTGCGCCCCGCTGATCTCGAAGGTGTACGGCAAGGATCCGTACACCCTCTACGGGCAGGAGAACCCTGAACTTCTCGACATGTTCACCATGCCGGCGAAGCCCTTCGGCGGCATGGACGGGGAGTTCTGGTTCGGCGTCGAACCGGGTCTGGGCCGTGACGTGTTCACGCAGCTGCTGTACGGCATCCGGACCTCACTCGCCACGGCGCTGGTCGCGACGCTCCTGATGACGGTGATCGGCGTGCTGATCGGCCTGGCCGGCGGCTACTTCGGCGGGAAGATCGACTACTGGCTCGGCCGGATCACCGACTTCTTCATGGCCCTGCCCAGCCAGCTGTTCTTCGTCGCCGCGATGCCGGTCATCACCACGGTGTTCGTCGCCCCGGACAAGGAGACGCCCACCTACGTGCGCACCTCCGCGATCATCATCGTCCTGTCCTTCCTGGGCTGGATGAGCATGGCGCGGATCGTCCGGGGCGCCGCGCTCTCCCTGCGCGACCGGGAGTTCATCGAAGCGGCGCGGATCTCCGGAGCCTCGCCCTGGCGCATCATCCGCAAGGAGCTGCTGCCCAACATCGTCACGCCGACGCTGGTGCAGGCGACGCTCATGCTGCCCGCCACCATCCTCAGCATCGCGTTCCTCTCCTTCGTCGGCGTGGGGTACGTCGAGCCCACGCCGGACTGGGGGCGGATGTTCGCCATCGGTGCCAACACCGTGGAGCAGGACCCGTACTACATGCTCTTCCCCGGAGTAGCCATGGTGATCTTCGTCGTGGCCTTCAACCTCCTCGGTGACTCGGTGCGAGACGCCTTCGATCCCAAGACGGGGCGCTGAGCCCACAGGGGAATCCCCCCACACTCTCGCCCGGCCGGTCCCCGGTGCCCTACGGCCCGGCTCCGGCCATGTACCAGCAGTGCCCACTACTACAGGCAGGTGGATCCGTCCCCATGAGCATCTTCCGTAACCGTGCCGCCACGGCCGCGATTGTCGCGGTCGCCGCCGGCGCCCTGACCCTCACCGCCTGCGGTGGCGGCGGCAGCGACTCCTCGGCCAAGGACAACAGCAAGAAAAAAGAGGACGCCAAGTCGCAGTCGAAGCCGGTGCAGATCGGTGACGTGAAGGCGTCGACCGGTCCGGCCCCCGAGATTCCGGGCGCCCAGCCGGGCGGCACCATGGCCGTCTACCAGGAGGACGACTTCTCCCACCTGGACCCGGGGCAGATCTACGTCTCGGACGGCAAGCTGCTCAGCCGCCTCATCTACCGCGGTCTGACCCAGTACTCCGAGGACGACCAGGGCAACCTGACCGTCGTGGGCGACCTCGCCACCGACGCGGGCAAGGTCTCGGACGGCGGCAAGACCTGGACCTACACCCTGAAGGACGACCTGAAGGACGAGAACGGCAACCCGATCAACTCGGCGGACATCCGCCACACGATCGAGCGCCTGTACTCCTCGTTCATCACCGACGGCCCGACCTACCTGCAGCAGTGGCTGTCCGGCGCCGGCACCACCTACCGCGACGCGTACGAGGGTCCCTTCAAGGGCAAGCACCTGCCGAAGGACGTCCTGGAGACGCCGGACGACAAGACGGTCGTCTTCCACTTCAAGGACGCGCAGCCCGACCTCGCGCAGATGCTGACCATGCCCGGTTACAGCGTCGTCCCGGAGGAGACGGACACCAAGGAGAAGTACGACTCCGACCCGGTCGCCACGGGTCCGTACAAGATCGCCGACTTCAAGCCCGGCAAGTCCATGAAGCTGGTCAAGAACACCGAGTGGGACGCGAAGTCCGACTCCGTGCGTCACCAGTACGTCGACGGTTTCGACATCTCGATGAACCACGACGACGAGGACCAGACCAAGACGCTCCTGGCCGACCAGGGCGAGGCCAAGAACGCGATGATGTTCACGGGCCAGGTCGCCACCACCCAGCTGCAGAAGGTGGTGAGCAACAAGGCGGCCATGAAGCGCACGATCCAGGGCTACGCGCCCTACGTGTGGCAGCTGAACTTCAACATGGACCGCGTCAAGGACAAGAAGCTCCGTGACGCCATCACCCTGGCGATGCCCTCCACCTCGGTCTTCAAGGCCGACGGCGGTGCCTACGGCGGTGAGGTCGCCAACTCGCTGACCTCGCCCACGACTCCGGGTTACAACGAGTCCTTCGACCCGTTCAACCGCTCGAAGAAGCCCAACGGCGACATCGAGGCCGCCAAGAAGCTGATCAAGGAAGGCGGCTTCGAGGGCAAGAGCCTCGTCTACGCCTACGCCAACACGCCGGTCCGTCAGCAGCAGGCCGTCCTGATCACCGACGCTCTGGAGAAGATCGGTCTCGACATCCAGAAGAAGGAGATCGACAGCGCCACCTGGTACGAGCAGGTCGGCAAGGTCAAGAACGGCTACGACCTGTACATGACCGGCTGGGGCCAGGACTGGCCGTCCGCCTCCACGGTCGTCCCGCCGCTCTACGACGGCACGCAGATCCAGGACGGTTCGTCGAACTACTCGCACATCAACGACGACCACGTCAACTCGGAGATCCAGCGCATCCTGAAGGTCACCGACACGGCTGAGGCCACCAAGGCGTGGACCGAGCTGAGCGAGTACATCGCCAAGGAAGTCAACCCGGCCGCCCCGATCTACTACACCAAGGTCTTCCAGATCTTCGGTTCGAACGTCGGCGGCATCCGCTACAGCTCCGACTCGAGCTACGTGGACGTCACCCGGGTCTTCCTCAAGAAGTAACCGCCGGCCCGGGATCCCGGTGGTGGGCGCGCGGCGGAGCGCCCACCACCGGGTCCCGGACGTCTCCAGACTTCCCCTCCGAATTGCCGCCGTCTTGAGAGCAGCTTCCTGCCATGCTTCCCTTCCTCATTCGCCGGACATTCGGCGCGGCGCTGATCCTGGTGTTGATCAGTGCGTTCACCTTCTTCATGTTCTTCGCGATCCCGCAGGACCCGGCGCTGCTGGCCTGTGGCAAGAACTGCACTCCGGACGCGCTGGAGATCATCCACAAGAACCTCGGCCTCGACCAGCCGGTCACCGTCCAGTACTGGAACTTCCTGATCGGCATCTTCGCCGGCCGTGACTTCGCCGTCGGCCACTGCGACGCCCCCTGCTTCGGTGTCTCCTTCGCCAACAACCAGAACGTCTGGGACACCATCCTCGACCGTTTCCCGCTGACGCTCTCGCTGACCGTCGGCAGCCTGCTGGTCTTCCTGATCGTCGGTCTCGGCGCCGGCATGCTCGCCGCCAAGTACCGCGGCACCTGGGTGGACAAGACCTTCAGCTCCGGCTCGCTGGTCGTCAGCTCGATGCAGATCTACTTCCTCGGCCCGCTGGTGCTGCTCGGCCTGGTCTACAGCACCGGATGGCTCGACAAGCCGAAGTACGTGCCCTTCTCCGAGGACCTCGGCGGCTGGTTCATGGGCCTGCTGATCCCCTGGGTCGTCATGGCAACCATCTTCACCGCCAACTACACTCGTATGAGCCGGTCGTCGATGATCGAGCAGCTCCAGGAGGAGCACGTCAAGGCGGCCCGCGCCAAGGGCATGTCGGGCAACTTCGTCTTCTTCCGCTACGCCTGGCGCGGCTCCCTCATCCCCATCATCACCATCCTCGGCATCGACCTGTCCTCGCTGCTGTCGGGCGGCATGGTGACGGAGCTGACGTTCGGTCTGGCCGGGCTCGGCCGGCTCGCGCTGGACTCCGTCATCGACAAGGACCTGCCGATGCTGATGGGCGTCATGCTGGTCAGCGCCGCGCTCATCATCTTCTTCAACCTGATCGTGGACGCCCTGTACGCCGTCATCGACCCGCGCGTGCGTCTGTCCTAGGAGAATCACCGTGACCACTCAGACCAAGCCCGAAGAGGCCGCGGCCGCCGCCGCGGGGGAAGCCTTCCTCTCGGTGCGCGACCTCAAGGTCCACTTCTCCACCGACGACGGCATCGTCAAGGCGGTGGACGGCCTCTCCTTCGACCTGGAGCGCGGTAAGACCCTCGGCATCGTGGGCGAGTCCGGCTCCGGCAAGTCGGTGACCAACCTGGCCGTCCTCGGCCTGCACAACCGCAAGAAGACCGCCATCGACGGGTCGATCACGCTGGACGGCCAGGAGCTGACCACGGCCGCCGAGAAGCAGCTGGAGACGCTGCGCGGCAAGAAGATGGCGATGATCTTCCAGGACGCGCTGACCGCGCTGTCGCCGTACTACACGATCGGCCGCCAGATCGGTGAGCCGTTCATGAAGCACACCGGCGCCTCCAAGAGGGACGCCCGGGTGCGCGCCGTCGACCTGCTCCAGAAGGTCGGCATCCCGCACCCGCAGAAGCGGGTCGACGACTACCCGCACCAGTTCTCCGGCGGTATGCGGCAGCGGGCCATGATCGCCATGGCGCTCTCCTGCGACCCGGACCTGCTCATCGCCGACGAGCCGACCACGGCGCTCGACGTGACGGTGCAGGCGCAGATCCTCGACCTGCTCAAGGACCTGCAGCAGGAGTTCGGCTCCGCGATCATCATGATCACCCACGACCTCGGTGTGGTCGCCAACATGGCCGACGACATCCTGGTGATGTACGCCGGCCGTGCCGTGGAGCGCGGCTCGGTGCGCGAGGTGCTCAAGTCGCCTCAGCACCCGTACACGTGGGGCCTGCTGGGATCGATGCCGCGGCTCTCCGCCGACGTGGACGAGCCGCTGATGCCGATCCCGGGATCGCCGCCCTCCCTGCTCAACCCGCCCTCGGGCTGCCCGTTCCACCCGCGGTGCGGCTTCACCGACAAGGTCTCGGGGGAGCGTTGCTCGGGCGAGCGCCCGCTGCTCGGCCCGGGGCGCGGAGCCGCCTGCCACTTGACGGTGGAGCAGCGGCAGCAGGTCTTCATCGAGACGATTCAGCCCCGGCTGGGCTGAGCGGAAACCGGCGACTGGGGCATCACCATGAGCGACAACAGCAAGACGACCACAGCGGTCGCCGACACGGACCCGCAGCAGCGGGACGGTGACAGCGCACCGCTGCTGAAGGTCAGTGGTCTGACGAAGCACTTCCCGATCAAGGGCGGCTTCCCGATCCGGCGCACCGTCGGCGCGGTCAAGGCCGTCGACGGCGTCGACTTCGAGGTCTTCCCCGGGGAGAGCCTCGGCCTCGTCGGCGAGTCCGGCTGCGGCAAGTCGACGACCGGCCGGCTGCTGACCCGGCTGTACGAGCCGACCACGGGCAGCATCGAGTACAAGGGGAAGGACATCAGCCGGGCCGGCCGCAGGGAGCTGGCGCCGATCAGGTCCGAGATCCAGATGATCTTCCAGGACCCGTACGCCTCGCTGAACCCGCGGCAGACCGTGGGCACGATCATCGCGGGCCCGATGGAGATCAACGGGATCAACCCGCCGGGCGGCCGCGAGAAGCGGGTCCGGGAGCTCCTGGAGATCGTCGGTCTCAACCCGGAGCACTACAACCGCTTCCCGCACGAGTTCTCCGGCGGCCAGCGCCAGCGCATCGGTGTCGCGCGTGCCATCGCGCTGGAGCCGAAGCTGATCGTCGCCGACGAGCCGGTCTCGGCCCTCGACGTGTCGATCCAGGCCCAGGTGGTGAACCTGCTGCAGGAGGTGCAGCGGGAGATGGGGATCGCCTTCGTCTTCATCGCCCACGACCTGGCGATCGTGCGGCACTTCTCGCAGCGCGTCGCGGTGATGTACCTCGGCAAGATCGTGGAGATCGCGGACCGCGACTCGATCTACAACCGGCCCCGTCACCCGTATACGCACGCGCTGCTGTCCGCGGTCCCGAACGCCGACATCGACGCGGAGAAGCGGGAGCGCATCCGTCTCGAGGGCGACGTGCCCTCGCCGATCTCCCCGCCGTCCGGCTGCCGGTTCCGCACCCGCTGCTGGAAGGCGCAGGACAAGTGCGCGACGCAGGAGCCGCCGCTGGTCCGGATCGACGGCAGCAAGCCGGGACACCTGACGGCCTGCCACTTCCCGGAGGAGCCCACAACCGAGGCCCGCGCCGAGGACGTGGTGATGGACCCGGGGCTGAGGGCCCTGGAGGCGGGCGGCGCGTCCAAGGTCTGACGCCGCTGGAGAAGGGCGACGTGGCCAAGGCCTGACGTCGGACCCCGAAGGCACTCGGGGCACGGGTGCGGGAGCGCAGGACTCCCGCACCCGTGCCCTTTTGGCCGCCCTCTTCGGGCGTCTCATACGTACATACGGCTGGAGTCACCCTCGTACAGGTGCCGTACATGTGCGTGATGCACCCTTTGCGTCGATATTGGCGTGAAGGATCGGCGCACGTACTCAGTCCATGTACGAGGAGGCACCCATGCGCGGAGCCACGCACGCCCGATGGGCCGTCTGTGCGGTGGCGGCCGCCCTCGCCGCGACCGCCTGCGGGGGCCAGGGCAGCGGCAGCGGTGACGCCGGTGCCGTACTGAGCGCCTCCTGGGGCGACCCGCAGAACCCGCTGGAGCCGGCCAACACCAACGAGGTCCAGGGCGGCAAGGTCCTCGACATGATCTTCCGGGGGCTGAAGCGCTACGACCCGGTCACCGGTGAGGCGAAGGACATGCTCGCCGAGAGGATCGAGACCTCCGACTCGCGGAACTTCAGGATCACCGTCAAGGACGGCTGGACCTTCAGCAACGGCGAGAAGGTCACCGCCCGGTCCTTCGTCGACGCCTGGAACTACGGCGCGAGCCTGAAGAACAACCAGCGCAACGCGTACTTCTTCGGCTACATCGAGGGCTACGACGAGGTCCACCCCGAGGACGGCGGCAAGCAGAGCGCCGGCACCCTCTCCGGGCTGAAGGTGGTCGACGACCGCACCTTCACCGTCAGGCTCACCCAGAAGTTCTCGACCTTCCCCGACACCCTCGGCTACAACGCCTTCGCCCCACTGCCCCGCGCCTTCTTCGACGACCACGACGCCTGGGTGAAGAAGCCCGTCGGCAACGGCCCGTACCTGGTCGACTCGTACATCCGCGGGGCACAGATGGCCCTGCGCACGTGGGCCGACTACCCCGGTCCCGACAAGGCGCGCAACGGCGGCGTCGACCTCAAGGTCTACACCGACAACAACACCGCCTACACCGACCTGATGGCCGGCAACCTCGACCTGGTCGACGACGTCCCCGCCGCCCAGCTGAAGAACGTCAGGAACGACCTCGGCGACCGCTACCTCAACACCCCCGCCGGCATCATCCAGACCCTCGCCTTCCCCCACTACGACGACGTCTGGAGCAAGCCCGGTTCGGAGAAGGTCCGCAGGGGCCTGTCCATGGCGATCGACCGCAAGCAGATCACCGACACGATCTTCCATCGGACCCGCACCCCCGCCACCGACTGGACCTCGCCCGTCCTCGGCGAGGACGGCGGCTTCCGGGAGGGCCTGTGCGGGGAGGCCTGCGCGTACAGGCCCGCCGAGGCCAGGAAGCTGATCCGGGAGGGCGGCGGGCTGCCCGGCGGCAAGGTGACGATCACCTTCAACGCGGACACCGGCTCCCACCGCGAATGGGTCAACGCCGTCTGCAACTCCATCAACAACGCCCTGGACGACGAGCGGGCCTGCACCGCCGAACCCGTCGGCACCTTCGCGGACTTCCGCGGCCGGATCACCGACCGTGAGATGAGCGGCCCGTTCCGCGCCGGCTGGCAGATGGACTACCCGCTCATCCAGAACTTCCTCCAGCCGCTCTACTACACGGGCGCCTCCTCCAACGACGGCAAGTGGTCCGACAAGGAGTTCGACGACCTCGTCGACCGGGCCAACCGGGAGACCGACCCCGCCAAGGCCATCAGCCTGTTCCAGCAGGCCGAGGAGGTCGTCCGCGACCACATGGCGGCCATCCCGCTCTGGTACCAGAACGGCAGCGCCGGCTGGTCCGAACGGCTGTCCGACGTCAAGCTCAACCCCTTCAGCGTCCCCGTGTACGACCAGATCAAGGTGAGCTGACCGGCCATGGGACGCCATGTCCTCCGGCGGCTGCTCCAGATGATCCCGGTGTTCGCCGGAGCCACCCTGCTGATCTTCCTCATGGTCAACGTGATGGGCGACCCCATCGCGGGCCTGTGCGGCGAACGGCGCTGCGACCCGGCGACGGCCGCCCGGCTGAAACGGGAGTTCGGCCTCGACAAGCCGGTCTGGCAGCAGTACCTGACCTACATGGGGAACGTCTTCACCGGCGACTTCGGCACGGCCTTCAACGGCCAGGAGGTCACCGAGCTGATGTCGACGGCGTTCCCCGTCACCATCCGCCTCACCCTGATCGCGATCCTCTTCGAGATCGTCGTCGGCATCACCCTCGGCGTGGTCACCGGACTGCGCCGGGGCCGCCCCGTCGACACCGGCGTCCTGCTGCTCACCCTCGTCGTCATCTCCGTGCCCACCTTCGTCACCGGCCTGCTGCTCCAACTGCTGCTCGGCGTGAAGTGGGGCTGGATCCGTCCCTCGGTCCCCGCCGAGGCGCCCTTCGGCGAGCTGCTCCTGCCCGGCCTGGTGCTGGCCTCGGTCTCGCTGGCGTACATCACCAGGCTGACCCGTACCTCCATCGCCGAGAACCGGCGCTCCGACTACGTCCGCACCGCCGTCGCCAAGGGCCTGCCCCACCGCCGGGTGGTCGTGCGGCACCTGCTGCGCAACTCCCTCATCCCCGTGGTCACCTTCATCGGCGCCGACATCGGCTTCCTCATGGGCGGCGCGATCGTCACCGAGCGGATCTTCAACATCCACGGCGTCGGCTACCAGCTCTACCAGGGCGTCCTGCGGCAGAACACCCAGACCGTCGTCGGCTTCGTCACCGTGCTCGTGCTGGTGTTCCTGGTCGCCAACCTCGTCGTCGACCTCCTCTACGCCGTACTGGACCCGAGGATCCGCTATGCCTGAGCAGCACTACGAACCCGAGCCCGTCATCGCGGGAGCCGGAGGGGGCGGCACCATCGACCTGGGCGTCGAGGAGGCCGGGATCCCGGAGAAGCGGCCAAAGGGCCCGGACGGCCCCCGACCGCGGGACCGGCCCCGCTCCCTGTGGTCCGACGCCTGGCGCGACCTGCGCCGCAACCCCGTCTTCCTCGTCTCCGGGGTGGTCATCCTCTTCCTCCTCCTCATCTCCCTGTGGCCGTCGGCGATCGCCTCCGGCAGCCCCCTCGCGTGCGACCTGTCCAAGGCCCAGGAGGGCGCCCGGGCGGGCCATCCCTTCGGCTTCGACGGCCAGGGCTGCGACGTCTACACCCGGACCGTCCACGGCGCCCGTACGTCCGTCGCCGTCGGCGTCCTCGCCACCCTCGGCGTCACCGTCCTGGGCGGTGTCCTGGGCGCCCTCGCCGGGTTCTTCGGCGGCGCCCGGGACGCGGTCCTGTCCCGGATCACCGACGTCTTCTTCGCCATCCCGGTCGTCCTCGGCGGGCTGGTGCTGCTCTCCGTCGTCACCAGCAACACCGTCTGGCCCGTCATCGGCTTCATCGTGCTGCTCGGCTGGCCGCAGATCTTCCGCATCGCCCGCGGCGCCGTCCTCACCGCCCGGCAGAACGACTACGTCCAGGCCGCGCGGGCCCTCGGCGCCTCCCACGCGCGCCTGATGCTCCGGCACATCGCGCCCAACGCCGTCGCGCCCGTCATCGTCGTCGCGACCATCGCGCTCGGCACGTACATCGCGCTGGAGGCCACCCTGTCCTACCTCGGCGTCGGCCTGAAGCCGCCCAGCGTCTCCTGGGGCATCGACATCTCCGCCGCCTCCCCGTACGTCCGCAACGCCCCGCACGCGCTGCTGTGGCCCTCCGGGGCCCTCGCGATCACCGTCCTGGCGTTCATCATGCTCGGCGACGCGGTGCGCGACGCCCTCGACCCGAAGCTGAGGTGAGCCGCCGTGCTGCTCGAAGTGCGGGATCTGCACGTGGAGTTCCACACCCGGGACGGGGTCGCGAAGGCCGTCGACGGCGTCAGCTACGGCGTGGAGGCGGGCGAGACGCTGGCCGTGCTCGGCGAGTCCGGCTCCGGCAAGTCGGTGACCGCGCAGGCGGTCATGGGCATCCTCGACACCCCGCCCGGCCGGATCACCGGCGGCGAGGTCGTCTTCCGGGGGCGGGACCTGCTGAGGCTGAAGGAGGACGAGCGGCGCAGGGTCCGGGGCGCCGAGATGGCGATGATCTTCCAGGACGCGCTGTCGTCGCTGAACCCCGTGCTCTCCGTCGGCGACCAGCTCGCCGAGATGTTCACCGTGCACCGGGGCATGTCGCGCAAGGACGCGCGGGCCAGGGCCGTCGAGCTGATGGACCGGGTGCGCATCCCCGCCGCCCGGGAGCGGGCCGGGCAGTACCCGCACCAGTTCTCCGGCGGCATGCGCCAGCGCGTCATGATCGCGATGGCGCTGGCCCTGGAACCCGCCCTGGTCATCGCCGACGAACCGACCACCGCCCTCGACGTCACCGTCCAGGCCCAGGTCATGGACCTGCTCGCGGAACTCCGGCGCGAGCTGCGCATGGGCCTGATCCTCATCACCCACGACCTGGGCGTGGTCGCCGACGTCGCCGACCGCATCGCCGTGATGTACGCGGGCCGGATCGTCGAGTCGGCGCCGGTGCACGACCTCTACAAGGCCCCGGCGCACCCGTACACGAGGGGCCTGCTGGACTCCGTCCCCCGCCTGGACCTCAAGGGCCGGGAGCTCCACGCCATCAAGGGCCTGCCGCCCAACCTCACGCACATCCCGCCGGGCTGCGCCTTCCACCCCCGCTGTCCGCGGGCCCGTGACGTCTGCCGCACCGACGAGCCACCGCCGTACGAGGTCTCGGCGACGCGGGGGAGCGCCTGCCACTTCTGGAGGGAGTGCCTGAATGACTGAGCCGGTCCTGGAGGTCCGCGGCCTGGTCAAGCACTACCCGCTGACGCGGGGCGTCGTGTTCCGCAAGCAGGTCGGCGCCGTGCGGGCGGTCGACGGAGTGGACTTCGCGCTCGGCCGGGGCGAGACGCTGGGCATCGTCGGCGAGTCCGGCTGCGGCAAGTCCACGGTCGCGAAGATGCTGGTCAGCCTCGAACGTCCGACGGCCGGTTCGATCCGTTACAAGGGCGAGGACATCACCAGGCTGTCGGGCCGGGCGCTCAAGGCCGTACGCCGCAACGTCCAGATGGTGTTCCAGGACCCGTACACCTCCCTCAACCCCCGTATGACGGTGGGCGACATCGTCGGGGAGCCGTACGAGATCCACCCCGAGGCGGCCCCCAAGGGCGACCGGCGCCGACGGGTCCAGGAGCTGCTGGACGTCGTCGGCCTCGACCCGGAGTACGTCAACCGCTATCCGCACCAGTTCTCCGGCGGCCAGCGCCAGCGCATCGGCATCGCACGGGGGCTGGCGTTGCGCCCCGAGGTGATCGTCGCCGACGAACCGGTCTCCGCGCTGGACGTGTCGGTGCAGTCCCAGGTCGTCAACCTGATGGACCGGCTGCAGTCCGAGTTCGGCCTGGCGTACGTGTTCATCGCGCACGACCTGTCGATCGTCCGGCACATCTCCGACCGGGTCGGGGTGATGTACCTGGGGCGGATCGTGGAGACCGGCACGGACACCGAGATCTACGAGCACCCCACGCACCCGTACACCCAGGCCCTGCTCTCCGCCGTGCCCGTACCGGACCCGGAGGCCCGGGAACACCGCGAGCGGATCATCCTCAGCGGCGACGTCCCGTCCCCGGCGGACGTCCCCTCCGGCTGCCGCTTCCGCACCCGCTGCTGGAAGGCGCGGGAGCGCTGCGCGCTGGAGGTGCCGGAGCTCGCGGTGCCCTCCTGGTCCGGCGCGGCAGGGGGGCCGGCGGCGCACGCCTCGGCCTGTCACTTCGCGGAAGAGAAGGTGCTGGTACCGGTGGAGAGACACGGCAACGGGCCGGGGTGACATGGCGCACCCCGGCCCGCTCACGGCACCCGCACGGCCGTACGCCGATCAGCGTGCCGTGTCCGTATATCGGTACCGCTTCGGTGAAGTTGCCTGTGCGTTAACGCGGTTCGTCCCCGTTCGTGAGGCCCAGTGACCGCTTGAGGAAGCCGAGCTGGAGGCGGAGCAGGTTCTCGGCGACCTCCTCCTGCGGCGTCATGTGGGTGACACCGGACAGGGGCAGCACCTCGTGCGGGCGGCCGGCCGCCAGCAGCGCGGAGGAGAGGCGCAGGGAGTGGGCGACCACCACGTTGTCGTCCGCGAGGCCGTGGATGATCATCATCGGGCGGTGCGGTCCGGCGGCGTCGACCAGGCCCGCGTCGTCGATCACCGAGTTGCGGCGGTAGACCTCCGGCTGCTCGTCCGGGTGGCCGACGTAGCGCTCCTGGTAGTGGGTGTCGTACAGGCGCAGGTCGGTGACCGGGGCGCCCACCACCGCCGCGTGGAAGACGTCGGGGCGGCGCAGGGCGGCGAGGGCCGCCAGGTAACCGCCGAAGGACCAGCCCCGGACGGCGACCCGGTCCAGGTCGAGCGGGAAGTCGGCGGCGAGCGCCTGGAGCGCGTCCACCTGGTCCTGGACGACGACGGCGGCGATGTCGTCCCGGACGGACTTCTCCCAGGCGGGCGAGCGGCCCGGCGTCCCGCGCCCGTCCGCGACGATCACCGCGAACCCCTGGTCGGCGAACCACTGCGAGGTCAGATGCGGGTTGTGGGCGGCGAGCACCCGCTGCCCGTGCGGGCCGCCATAGGGGTCCATGAGCACCGGCAGGGGGGTGTCACCGGCGTAGTCCCGAGGCATAAGCACGGCGCACGGAATGCGGCGTGCGCCCCCCTGGGTCAGGGTCACGCGGGGGGACATACCAGGGTCTTCGGCGTACGAGGGGACAGTCGCCGTCGGTTTCCCGTCACGCAGCACCTGGACCCGGGAACCTGGCCGGTCCGCAGTCGCGGAGACGAGTACGGTCACACCCCCGGCGCGTACCGCCGAGTGCACACCGGGCTCCTGCGAGACGCGCTCCACGCCGAGTTCGTTCACCCGGTAGACGTGCACCTCGCCGATCTCCGGAACGGCCGCCTCCGTGCCCGCCGACGCCGAGACCAGCACGTCGTCGGCGGAGACGTCCAGTACGGCGCGGATGTGCAACTGGGCTCCGGTGAGCGGTCGTTCACCGACGGCGAGTCGTCGCGCGCCCCCCTCGTCCGCGATCCGCACCAGCTGCCCGGAAGGGCTCCAGCACGGCACCCCGGGGAAAAGTTCCAGCCAAATCGGATCTTCGTCGGCGTGCACCATCCGGGTCGCCCCGGAGTCCGGGTCCACGGCCAGGATCAGCGCGGCGCGCTGGTCGCGCGCCTGGACGAGCAGCAGCGGGGCACCCGCCGCTGACCAGTGCACATGTGCCAGATACGGGTAGCGCGCACGGTCCCAGGAGACCTCGGTGCGCGTCCCGTCGAGGCCGGTCACGAACAGCCGGACGTCCGCGTTCGGGGTGCCCGCCGCCGGATACGCCACCCGCTGCGGCTCCCGCTCCGGATGCGCCGGGTCGGAGATCCACCAGCGCCGTACCGGCGTGTCGTCCACGCGCGCCACCAGCAGCCGGTCCGACTCCGGAGCCCACCAGAAGCCCCGTGAGCGGCCCATCTCCTCGGCCGCGACGAACTCGGCCAGACCGTAGGTGACGCCCTCCGACTCCGGGGTCGCCAGCGCCCGTTCGTCCGCCCCCTCGGCCTCCACGACACGCAGCGCACCCCGGGAGACGTAGGCGACGTACCGCCCGTCCGGCGACGGACGCGGGTCGATCACCGGTCCCGGTACGGGCAGTTCACGTGCCGTCCCGGCCCGCAGTTCGGCCGTGAAAAGCCGCCCTGACAAGGCGAAAGACGCCAACTCGACGGCCGCGTCGGTGGCGTAGCCGACGATGCCGGCACCGCCTTCGCGGCTCCGTTCGCGCCGCGCCCGCTCCTCGGCGGAGAGGTTCTCCAAGGCCCCGCCCAGGAGGGCGCGCGGGTCGGCCGCCACGCGCTCCCCGCCCCCTTCCGTATCGAGGACCCACAGCGAATTGGCCCGGTCCGTACCGGAACCGGAGCGCAGGAACACGACACGCGAGCCGTCGGGAGCCACGCTGAACGAACGCGGCGCGCCGAGCGTGAAGCGCAGGGTACGGGCGTGCCGTCGGGGGAAGGAGTCGGTCTCGGTCGTCATGCCATGACCATATTGGCCATGCGCCCCCTTGTGCGGCCGTGCGCCGACCGATGCGCACGTACGGATAGTTATGATCTTTAGCGCATAGTGGGTATGAACCTGCTGGCTGCTGTGTCGCTTTACCTGCCCCCATGTTCCTACGTCCCCCTACCCCGCGCCCTGGGACCTTTGGAGGTGAACCGCCGTGGCACTCTCGATTTCGGCGGTGGTGCTGCTGGCGATCATCGTCTTCTTGCTGGTCAAGAAGTCGGGCCTGAAAGCAGGGCACGCAGTGGTGTGCATGCTGCTCGGCTTCTACCTCGCCTCGTCGACGATCGCCCCGACCATCAGCGAGCTGACGACGAACATCGCGGGGATGATCGGCAGCATCAACTTCTGAGCCGCCCCGTCTTCCGGCCGGGCCCCGAGGCACCTCCCGGGACCCAGCCGGAGTCCACGTCCCGCCCGTCCTCCCCTCCCGCCTCCCCGCATCGGACTCCGTGGGCTTCGGACCGGCGACGCCCGAGGGGGCGGACGCGTGTCCGCTCCGTCCCGCTCTCCGCCGTGGCCGGACGCCGTGCCGTCGGCAGCCCGGAGGGCGGGCCGTGAGGGAAGGGTGAGGCAGTGGGGGAGTGGCGCGTCGGAGACGTGGTGGACGGGCGGTACGAGGTCACGCGGGTGCACGGACAGGGGGCCATGGGGCTCGTCCACCGGGTGCGGCACCTCGGGTGGGACATCGATCTCGCCGTGAAGAGTCCGCGGGCGGACGTGTACCGGGACGCGGAGAAGCGGGCGCGGTTCGTCACCGAGGCCGAGGAGTGGGTGGCGCTCGGCCTGCATCCGAACGTCTGCGCCTGTTACTACGTCCGCACGCTGGACGGGGTGCCGCGGGTGTTCGCCGAGTACGTGTCCGGCGGCAGCCTGCGGGACCGGATCGCCGACCGGAGCCTGTACGGGGGAACGCCGCGCGAGGCGTCGGCCCGTGTCCTCGACCTGGCCGTGCAGTGCGCGCGAGGCCTGGAGCACGCGCACCGCAAGGGCCTGGTGCACCAGGACGTCAAGCCGGCGAACGTCCTCGTCGGGGACGGTGTCGCGAAGGTGACGGACTTCGGGCTGGCGCGGTCGTGGCACAGCGGCCGGCGGACCGCCGGCCGGACCGCCCGCCAGGGCACCGGAACGGACGCCGGGCAGGGTGCGCCCGTGGCGCGGCCGGAGGGGGAGGCCGGGACCGACGGGGCGTCCCCCGCGAGCGTGCTCGTCACCCGTCTCGGTATGACGCCCGCCTACGCGTCCCCCGAGCAGTTCCGGGGGCATCGCGTCGGACCGCCCAGCGACCTGTACAGCTTCGCCGTGTCCGTCCTGGAGATGTTCGTCGGCGACGTCACGTGGTTCGCGGGTCCGGTCGCCGGTGAGACCCTGGCCGGCCTGCGGGTGTCGGGCGGATACGCGGTGCCCGTGCCCGAGGACGTCGCGGCGTTGCTCGCCCGGTGCCTGTCGGTTGATCCGGCCGACCGGCCCGGTTCGATGGCCGAGGTGGCCGCCGGTCTGGTGGCGTCGTACGAGAGGCTGACCGGACGCCCGTATCCCCGTCCCGCGCCCGTCCCGGCCGAACTGCGCGCCGACGAACTGAACAACCGTGCCCTGTCGTTGCTCGACCTCGGGCGTCCGGCCGAGGCGGCGGAGGCGTTCGAGCGGGCGACGGCCGCCGACCCGCACCATCCGGCCGCCCACTACAACGCCGGTCTGCTGCGCTGGCGGCGGGGCGAGATCACCGACGAGCACCTGGTCGCCACCCTGGAGGCCGCCTGGACCGCCGCTGCCGTCGTCGCCGCGAACACCGCGAACACCGCGAACACCGCGAACGCCGTGCCCGCCGCCGCCGCCGCCGGCCGCCTGCTGGCCCAGGTCCACCTGGAACGCGGCGACATGCCCGCCGCCCGCGCGCTGCTGGAGCAGCGGCCCGACGACCCGGACGCGGCCGACGCGCTCCGGGCGGCCGGGTCGGGACGCGTGGTGGACGCGCGCTGCGTCGAGGTGACGCCGGTGCCCTGGCAGTCGTATCCGCGTGAGCGGATGACCGACCGGGACCACGTCGCGAAGGAGATCCGGATCCGGTTCGGTCCACGGGCGGGGACCGTGCTGACCGGGAGCTGGGACGGCACCGTACGGCTGTGGTCCGTACCGGACGGCGCCTGCCTGCGCGTCGTCCGGGCCCACGAGAAGGCGGTGGGCTCGGTGGACGTGAGCCGCGACGGGCGGACCGCGGTGTCCGTCGGTCCGGACCGGGACGTCCGGCTCTGGGACCTGACCGACGGACGGTGCCTGTACGCGGCCGATTTCCCCCCGCCCGCGGAGGGCGGGTTCACGGTGGCGCCGGTGCGGCTGACCCCGGCCGGCCGGGCGGTGTTGTTCGGGACGAACCAGGGGACGGTCATCGGGGTCACCCTCAGCGGCGGCACGCTGCGCTCCGTCAACCGGCCGGGCGGGGCCGACGAGCCGGTGCACGCGCTCGAGGCCGCCCCGGACGGCCGCTGGGCGCTGGCCGGCGGCACCGGTGGCACACTCCAGCTCGTCTCCCTGACCGACGCCTCCGTGCGCCTCCTGCACGGCGGCGATTCCTCGTTCGTGTGGTCGGTGTGCTTCGGCGCGGACGGCCGCCGCGCGCTGAGCGGGCACGGCACCGGCGCCATCCACCTGTGGGACGTGGACTCGGGCCGCCTGCTGCGTACGCTCCGCGGGCCCCGGCGCGCCGTCCGGTCGCTGGCGCTGAGCGCGGACGGCCGTTCCGTACTGTCCGGCTGGGACGACCACGCGGTGCGGTACTGGGACCTGGACACGGGCCGGTGCCTGCGCACGTTCAGGGGCCATCGCGGTCCGGTGACCGCCGTGCGGTTCTCTCCCGACGCCCGGTACGGGATGTCCGCCGCACAGGACGACACGCTGCGGCGGTGGGCGTTGCCCGGCGGGTACACCGCCCCGCCGCACCTCAGCCGGCCCCGTCCCCCGGTCGAACTGTCGGGCCTCGGCGAGCGGGTCGACGCCCTCGTCGCGGAGGCGGAACGTGCCCTGGCCGACGGCGACACGGCGCGCGCACTCGACCGGCTCACCCTCGCCCGTTCGGTCCCCGGCCACGAGCGTGCCCCGCGTCTCCTCGCCCACTGGCGGCGGCTGGAGGCCCGCACCACGCGCGTGGGCCTGCGCACGGCCTGGCCGGCCCACGAACTCACCGGCCACACCGCGTACATCACACGGATCGACGTCTCCGACGACGGCCGACTCGCCGCGTCCGCGAGCAGCGACCGCACCATCAGGCTGTGGGACCTCACCGCCGCGCGGTGCGTCGGCGTGCTGACGGGCCATACGCACCTGGTGGAGGAGATCGGCCTCAGCCCCGACGGGAGCCGCCTGCTGTCCCTCGGCCGGGACCGGACCGCCCGCCTGTGGGACGTGGCCTCCGGGACGTGCCTGCGGGTGCTGGACAGGGATGCCTACGGCGCGTCGGCCCGGCTGCTCCCCGACGGCCGCCGCGCGCTCATCGGCGGCCCGGGCCGGAAGCTGCGGCTGTGGGACGTCGAGGACGACCGGCCGCTGCGCGCGTTCGACGGCCCGGAACTCTCGGTCAACGCCGTGTGGACCGCCGGTGACGGCCGGCTCGCCGTCACCGGGGGCGACGACAAGGCCGTCCGCCTGTGGGACCTCGACAGCGGCCGGTGCCTGCGCGTCATGACGGGCCACACCCGCGCCGTGCGGTCGGTGTGGCTCAGCCCGGACGGCCGCCACGCCCTCTCGGGCGGCGACCACCGCGAACGCGCCCGGCGCCTCTGGGACACGACGACCGGCGCCTGCCTGGGGGTCTTCGACGGCTACTCCTCCTCCGGCGCCCGCCTCACCGCGGACGGCCGCTTCGCGGTGTGCGACAACCGGGGAGGGATCGAGGTGTGGAACGTCCGCACGGGGCGCTCCTCCCCCCTGCCCGACACGAAGGGGGACAGCCCGCTGGCGGCGGTGCCGGTGCCCGACGGCCGGTACGTCGTCTGCGGCGACTCCGCCGGGACCGTACGGGTGTGGGAGATCGACTGGGAACTGGCCGCCGACGGCGGCCGGAGCGGGTGATCCTCGCGGAAGCCGGTGGACCGGCCCACGGCCGTACGGGCCGGGTGCACCGACGTGTGCTCACCGAATCGTGCCCGCCGACCCCTCGCATGTTACTTGTTGGTAGGGAATGATGGCGGACACTCATCCACGCGTGCAGGGGCGGAGCCGACGGTGACGACTTCCGAGGAACAGAGCGAGGCGCGGACCAGGGTGCACGTCTTCCGGGACGACGCCCTCGGCGACCACGACGCGGTCGGTCTCGCACAGGCGATCCGCCGGGGCGAGGTCGGTGCCGCCGAGGTCGCCCGGGACGCGGCGGCCCGGGTCAGGGCGGTCGAGTCCCGGCTCAACGCGGTCCAGGTGCACCTCGACGTGCCGGCGTACGGCTCCGGGGCCGTCGGTGCCTTCGCCGGGGTGCCGACCTTCGTGAAGGACAACACCGACTACCAGGGGCTGCCCACCGGCCACGGCAGCGCCGCGTTCGCGCCCAGGGCCGCACGGCGGCACGCCCCGTTCGCCCGCCAGTTCCTGAGCACCGGTGTCACCGTGCTCGGCAAGACCCGGCTGCCCGAGTTCGGGTTCAGCCCCACCACGGAGTACGAGGGCGCCGAGCCCGTCCGCAACCCGTGGCACACGGGGCACTCGGCGGGCGGCTCGTCGGGCGGCAGCGCGGCACTCGTCGCCGCCGGCGCGGTGCCGATCGCGCACGCCAACGACGGCGGCGGCTCGATCCGCATCCCCGCCGCCGCGTGCGGACTCGTCGGACTGAAGCCGACCCGCGGCCGGATGGTGGCGAACGCGCAGGGCCGCCGGCTCCCCATCGACCTCGTCACCGACGGCGTGGTGAGCCGCTCGGTGCGGGACAGCGCCGCGTTCCTCGCCGCAGCGGAGCGGCACTGGCGCAACCCGAAGCTTCCGCCCGTCGGCCTCGTCGACGGGCCCTCGGAGCGCCGCCTGCGCATCGGGCTCCTGGTGGACTCCCCGAACGGCGTCCGGGTCGACGCCGACACCCGGGCGGCCGTCACGGAGACGGCGCGGCGTCTTGAGCGGCTCGGCCACACCGTGGAACCGGTGGAACTGTCCATCGACCCGCACTTCACCGAGGACTTCCTGACGTACTGGGGCCTGCTGTCGTTCCTGATCGGCGTGACCGGCAGGACGATGGGCACGGACTTCGACCGCCGCCGCATGGACGGGTTGAGCCGGGGACTGCGCGAGATGTACGTGGGCAGGTGGAGGACCACGCCGGACGTCCTGCGCAGACTGAAGCGCACGCGGGAGGCGTACGCGGCGGGGTTCCGGGGCCTCGACGTCATCCTCTCCCCGGTCCTCGCCCACACCACCCCACCGCTCGGCCACCTCAGCCCGACCGTCCCGTACGTCACACTGATCGAACGGCTCCTCGCCTACGTGGCGTTCACCCCGGTCAACAACGTCGTCGGCACCCCGTCGATCTCCGTACCGGCCGCGAGCGCGACACCGGACGGCCTCCCCGTCGGCGTCATGTTCTCGGGCCGCCCGGGCGCGGAACGGAAGCTGCTGGAGCTGGCGTTCGAGCTGGAGGCGGACCAGCCGTTCCGGCGGCTCCAGGACGTCTGACGGGGTTCGGGGGTGCTGACGAAAACCGTGAGCATCTCAGCCCTCACTGTCTTCAGTCTGCTCGTTTGAGCGTCTGACTGACATTGCTCTGTCCGCTGCTCACGTTTTCAGCGGAGTGAGGCTTCTCCCGACCGCGTGTTGCCGCGGCGAGGAGAGAGGGGGAATGTTCCGCGTCCCCGGCCGGGCGAGCCACGTTCCTCCCGCATCGAGCCGGAGGACGAGAACGGGCCGTTCAAGAAGCTCGGCCAGGAGGACCTGATCGCCCGCGACAAGGTCAACCTCGACATCACGTGGATGAAGGACCCCGCCCTCGACGACGCCGACAGCGGCCTGCCGCCCGAGGTGATCGCCGAGGAGATCGTCCGCGACCTCCCGTCCGCCCCGAACGAGTTCACCGCCATCGCCCGCTCCCTGGGCGGCGACGTGGACGTACCGGAGGCCGAGGTCGAGTAGGAGTCGCCGGGTCAGCCCTCGACCGCGTACGGCACGAACCCGGCCCACGCGGCGGGGGCGAAGGCCAGCCGGGGGCCTTCGACGTCCTTCGAGTCACGGACGTGGACGGTGCCGGGCTCGGCGGCGACCTCGACGCAGGAGTCAGTCTCCGCGCCGCTGCTGTAGCTGCTCTTGAACCAGGTCCCTGCCACTTCGACGCACGAGTCGCCTTCGTTGCCGTCGCTGTAGCTGCTCTTGAACCACGCGAGGCCCGAAGTGTGGTGGTCGGAGACCTTGCGGATCATGCTTCCCCCGGCAGTTCCTCGATGAATGCCGGCGACTCCCGAGGTGGGAGAGCCTGTGCGCGGATGGTGCCATATCGTAGTTCGGCGATACGGAGTTGCCGGATGCCCGCGCCCCAGGCGTCCGACGCCATGGCCGAGTCCGGCCGGGGCCTGCTGCTCGTCGAGGCACTGGCCGACCGCTGGGGGGCGGAAGGACGCTTCCCGCGCAAGACCGTCTGGGCCGAACTGAGCTTCACGCCACCGGAACCCGCACCCTCGCGCTCCGGTGCCGTCGACGACTGAAAGACAAAGAACTCCGGGGAAAGCACCCCACCAAACCCCACCCCTCCCGCCCGTGGTCGCACTCACTCGGGCGGGTGAACATCGCCGAACCGGCTGGATTTCGCGGCCTCCGAGGCCCGACGCTCGGCGCAACGCACCACCACAACCGCAGACATGAGACGGCCCCCGCCGGGACTGGCATCCCACTGCGAGGGCCTGGCCACCGAGGAAGACAGGACCTTCCCGATGGTTACCCAGAACCCTAGCGTGCCCCCGCACGCCCAGGCCCGCCCTGCGGGCAACAAGCACCCGAACCGGGTCCACCGCACCACCGGCGGGCTCCGGCACGACAACACCCGCCACACCACCCGCTTCACGGTGATCGGCAACCACCTCGCCCAGCACCGCGAGCTCTCGCTGCTCGCCATCGGGCTCGGCACGCACCTCCAGTCGCTGCCGAAGGGCGCCCCCGCCGACATCAAGACCCTCGCCGCCCGCTTCCCCGAAGGCGCCACCCGCATCGCCGCCGCCCTGCGCGAGCTGGAGACCCACGGCTACCTGCGCCGCGAACGCGTCCGCACCTCCACCGGCCGCATCGTGACCCGCACGATCTCGTGCAACCAGCCGGCGGCGGCCCGCCATTCCGCTGAGGCTCCTTCCCGCACGGCAGCGGAACCGCGGAGGCAGGAGACGCACGAGGAGAGCACGCCGCACAGGCCGCGTGAGAAGCGCGCACCCCGTAAGCCCCTCCCCGCCGTGCCGAGCCCCGCGTACGCCGCCCCCGCGCTCCTCCAGGCCGCCACCGACCTCCTCGCGGACCTCCACCGCCACGACTCCCAGCTGCTTCTCTCCGCCTGCGACACGGCCCACCTGGCCCCCGGCGTCGCCGCCTGGCTGGAACGGGACGTCACCCCCGCCGTCGTACGCCGGGCCCTGACCACCGACCTGCCACCCGAGGGCGTACGACGACCCGCCGCCTTCCTGGCCCACCGCCTCGCGGGCCAGCTCCCGCCCCCGCCTCCGTTCCGTACGCCGGCCGCCGCTTCGCCGCCGCCCGTACGGCACCCCCTGCAGAACTGCGACGGCTGCGACCACGCCTTCCGCGCACCCCGCCCAGGCCGCTGCCGCGCCTGCCGAACCGACCTTCAGAAGGGTGCCGAGCTCGGCTTCTGACCTGCGCGGCGGGGCGCATCCGGGGCAGCTGTGACCGTAGAGATCGCGGCCCGGCTTGTACGTGACGCCTCGACGGACGGGGCCACGTGTCCCGAGGCCGGTGCCGAAGCCCTGCCCCAACGCGTAACCCATGCGTTACGCTTCAGGTGTGGACGAAGTGAGCGAGGTGGCCGAGGCCATTGCCGATCCTGTACGCCGGGAGGTCCTGCTCATGCTGCGCCACACCCCGCTGACAGCAGGCGAGATCGCAGCCCGGTTTCCCATCAGCCGGCCTGCGGTGAGCCGTCATCTGCGCGTGCTGCGTGAGGCCGGTCTGGTCCGGGACGAGCAGATAGGACGCCACCGCCGGTACTCGCTCGTGCACACCCGGCTGGGCCACCTCGCCGCATGGCTCGCCCTGTTCGACACCCGGCAGCCCGACTGGTCGCGGCGTCTCGCGGCGCTGGAGACCGAGGTGCACCGGACGCGCCGGGACCGGAAACGGGCCGAGCCCGACGACACATCGCGCACCGCGCCCCACTCCAGGGAGGACACGGCATGACCCTTGAACCCACCGGGCGGCTCGTACCCACGCCGTCCGGATACGACCTCGTCCTCACCCGCACCTACCCCGCCCCGGCCGACGACGTCTGGGCGAGCGTCACCGAGCCGGAGCGCACCGCCCGCTGGTTCGGCCCCTGGCGCGGCGAGGCCGGACCGGGCCGCACCGTCGAGGTGCGGATGGCGTTCGAGGAGTCGGCACCCTGGAGCCCGATCCGGATCGAGGCCTGCGAGCCGCCTCGCCGTCTCGCCGTCACGATGGAGGACGAGGCCGGTTCCTGGTCGCTGGAGTTGCTGCTGGCCGAGACAGGAGGCGCCACCGAACTCCGGCTGATCCACCATCTCACCTCCACGGAACCCCTCGGCGAGACCGGCCCCGGCTGGGAGTACTACCTGGACATGCTCACCGCCGCCCACAGGGGCGGGCCCCGGCCCGACTTCGAGGACTACTACCCGGCGCAGAAGGCGTACTACGAGTCTCTGGCCTGAGACGGCCCAACGTCCGGTCGGCTGCTCCCGGTCAGTTGCCGGATGCCGGTGATTCCGGGCTGCCCGAAGGGGCGGAGCCGGGCGGGGGTCCGCCGGTCGGCGCTCCGCTGGGCGGCTGACCACCTCCGCTGCCGTCGCCGGGCGCGTTGCCGCCGGTGGGCTCGGTGCCGGTGTCGATGGGAACGGTCAGCTTCGCCGTGTAGCCGGCCTTCACCGACCCGCTCGTGGTGGCGAGCTGGTGGACCCCGCCGTCGTCGCCGAAGACGTTGTCGGTCTTGAGGGTCAGCTGCGAGAGGTTCTCGACGGAGGACCCGTACCCCTCGGTGGCGAAGACGGTGTCGCAGATGTTCTTCGGGAAGGCCATCTGGGAGGTCGACAGGCGCTTGTCGTAGTCGGTGACGGAGTCGAGGTCGGGATAGACCTCGAAGTGCACGTGCGGCCAGCGGCCCGGGTAGCAGGCGGGGAAGACGCTGACGAACGTGACCCGGCCGTCACTGTCGGCGACCTGCACGCCGCGCAGGTAGTTCTCGTCCTCGATCCCGCTGGAGTACAGGGAGTAGTTGCCGTCCCGGTCGCACTGCCAGGCGTAGACGGCCGCGCCGGCGAGCGGCCGGCCGTCGTCGACGATGTCCAGCAGCGTGAACTCGAAAGTGAGGGGGACGCCCGGGGCGGTCGTCGTCGAGTCGCCGAAGCTCGAGCGGATGTCCTGCCGGACGATTCCGTCCTTGTCCAGGACGTTGATCCCGTTGGTGCCGTCCGCGGGGTAGGGACCGTTGGTCTCGTCGGGGATCTCGGTCAGGCCGGACGACGATGACGCGGAGGCGGTGGCATCGCCCGTGGTGCTGCTGCTGGAGCCCGAGCCGCACGCCGCCAGTGCCGCCATGCCGCCGATCCCTCCGAGGAAGGACAGAGCCCGCCTGCGGGAGAGGGTGCCCAGGTCGAAGCCGAGTCCCTGGTCGACGACCTCTTCCTCGGGGTTCGGAAGCAGGCGTCCCTGGTAGGCGGGGCCGTTGGGCGGCTGATGGGTTTTCGGCTTGCGCATCGGGCGCCTTCCGTCAGAGGGTGACAGGTCCGTGAGGTCCGCGTCGGGCCCCGTGCGCGGGGCGTCGTCGCCGGCCTGAGGGTCAGCCTGACGCCGGAAGCCATGCCCCCGCCCGGTGCCGCCTGTGAGCCGGCTGAGAAGGGCGGGCCGACCGGCGACCGCGCTCGGTGAGGTCAGAGGGCGGGGGCCGGGGAGCCGCGTCGGCCTTCCGGTCGGTGCCGGACCCGGCGTCGGCGCCGTATTCGACGACATCCACCCCATGGACGGTCTTCCGCGTTACAGGGACGAGTCCGCGGCCTCATAGGCTGATCCCATGACGGAACTGCCCTCCCCCAGCCTTCGGCCGGGGGGACCCCCATCTCGCTCCGCCCGGCGTCTGCTGCTGGTGCACGCCCACCCGGACGACGAATCCATCAACAACGGCGCGACCATGGCCCGGTACGCCGCCGAGGGCGCCCATGTGACGCTGGTCACCTGCACGCTCGGTGAGCGGGGCGAGGTCATTCCGCCCGAGCTGGGGCACCTGAGCGGGGCCGCTCTCGGCGGGCACCGGCTCGGGGAGCTGAAGGACGCGATGCGGGCGCTCGGGGTCGAGGACTTCCGGCTGCTCGGCGGGGCCGGGCGGTACTGCGACTCCGGGATGATGGGACTGCCCGACAACGACGACCCCGGCTGCTTCTGGCGGGCCGACGTCGACCAGGCCGCCGGGCTGCTCGCCGAGGTGATCCTCGACATCCGCCCCCAGGTCCTCGTCACCTACGACGACAACGGCGGCTACGGCCACCCCGACCACATCCAGGCCCACCGCGTCGCCATGCGCGCCGTCGAACTCGCCGCCGACGGAGGATGGGACATCCCCAAGGTCTACTGGAACCGGGTGCCCCGCTCCGTCGCCGAGGAGTCCTTCGCCCGCCTCGACGGCGACCTGCCCGGCCTGCCGTTCGACAAGGCGGGCGCCCTCGACGGCGTACCGGGTGTCGTCGACGACGAACAGGTCACCACCACGATCGACGGCACCGCCTACGCCGCCGCCAAAGCCGCCGCGATGCGGGCGCACGCCACCCAGATCACCGTGGCCGAACCGTACTTCGTGCTCTCCAACGAACTCGCCCAGCCGCTCTTCACCGCCGAGTACTACGAATTGGTACGCGGCGAACGTCCGGAAAAGCGGGAGACCGACCTGTTCGCCGGGATCGAGGAGGCCTCGTGAGCGACCGGCCGCCCTCCGGGCTCGCCCAGCCGCTGCGACCGCCCTCCGCCGGACGGGCCGCCGCCTGCCTGGGACTGTTCCTGCTCGGCGCCGTGGTCGGTGTGGCCGGGGCGCTGGTGCAGCCCGCGTGGTTCCCCGGCGGTCTGCTGCTCGCCCTCGTCGGTGAGGCCGGGCTGATCCTGGGGGCCACCCGTGCGCTCCGCAGCCGGGCCGGGGGCGCCTGGGCCGCCGGTGGCTGGATGCTCGTCGTCATCCTGCTCACCACCAGCCGGCCGGAGGGCGACTTCCTGTTCGCCGCGGGCGGCGGCTCCTACCTCTTCCTCCTCGGCGGCATCGCCATGGCTGTGATCTGTGCCACCCTCGCCCCCGGACGGCAACCGAACGGCCCTCCCGTCCGACTTGGCAAGTGACGTACCACTTCGCCGCGTCGTGGGCGTGCGGGTCCGGTGCGGGTTTCCCCGGCGGTACTGGGATACGGGCCGGACAGGGCCAGTAAGGTGGTGCGCGCCGCCGAGCCTCCCTCGAACCCTCGGCTTCGCCCGAGCTGGGAGGACTCCCACCGTGAGGTCGTGACGGGCGGCGGAGCCAACCGGGAGAACCTGCCTTGAGTCGTGAAACTGACACTCCGTCCTCCGGGCCCGACGGGCGCGGCGGAGCCGCCTACCCGTCGGGCACGCCGCCCTACGGGATTCCGGCGATTCCGGACGAGGGCACGGACGCGGGCCGTTCGGCCGCGCGGCCGGAGGAACGCAAGACCGAGACCACGCTGACGACGCGGATCCGCATCAACATCCCCGGATCGCGGCCCATTCCGCCGGTCGTCGTGCGCAAGCCCGTCACGGACGCGGAGGGCAAGGGCACCACCGGCGCCGAGGCGTCGGCGCCGTCCCCGGCCCCGTCCGCCGACGTGGCCGAGCCTCCCGCTCAGCCCGACCGGCCGACGGCCGGGGACAAGCCGGCCAGCGACTGGTTCGCGCCCCGCAAGTCGGGCGGGGGCAAGGGAGGTCCGGAGGGCGGATCCGCCAACGGCGCGGGCACGCCGAGCGGTTCGGGTCCCGCCGCGGGCGGCGCCCCACAGGCCCCTTCCGCTCCCGCCGGTGCGTCCGGTGGCGCGCGGCCGGGCGCCGGACGTCCCGGCGGCGTGGCCGGCTCCATGAGCACACCGGGCGGTTCCCGTCCCGGCGGCGCGCAGGGTTTTGGACCCACCGGCGCGACCGGTGCGACCGGCGGGCCCGTGGCCCCCGGGCACGGTGGCGGCACCGGTTCCTTCGACGTGACCGAAGCGCTGGCCGGCGGGCCGGCGGGCACCGGCACCCGTCCGGGCACGGGACACGGTGACGAGCCGCGCCGCGACGACCTGCCGTTCTTCACGGACGAGGCTCCGGGTGGCCGCGACGGACGGCCGGGGCAGGCTCCCCAGTCCGGTCAGTCCGGCCGGCCCGGGCAGCCCGGTCAGCGCGGCCCTCAGGGTCCCGCGGGCCCGACCACCGGACCGGCGACCGGCTCGAGCCCGGTCGCCCGCCAGGCGGGCCGACGTCCCGATGCTCCCGGCGCCCCGGGCGTTCCCGCCCTTCCGGTCCGCCCCGGCGCCCAGACGGCGCAGGGCGCCCCCGCGCCCCCCGGCACCCAGGCGGCCCCCGCCGGCCAGGACAGCGGCCCGGGCGCCCCCGGCGCCCCCGGCGGCGGTCTGAGTGACGACACCGCGATCCTCACCCCGCAGCGGCCCGCCCAGCCCGGCACCCCGGGCTACGGCCCCCGCCACGACAACGTCTCCGGGCACACCGTCACCAGCGGCATCCCGGTCGTCCCGCCGGGCGCGGACTTCAACGCTCCCGGCGGTCCGGCCGACGGCCCGCGGCCGCACACGCCCCCGAAGCTGCCCGAGCCGGTCTCCCCGCCCCCGGCGAGCTCCTCGAAGCCGGCGAAGAAGAAGGGGCGCAACAAGCTCGCCCTGCTCTGCGGCTGCGTGGTCTTCCTCGCCGGTGTCGCCTACGGCGCCGGACTGCTGATGAACCGCTCCGACGTCCCGAAGGGCACCACCGTGCTCGGCGTCGACATCGGCGGCGGCACCCGCGACGAGGCCGTCAAGAAGCTCGACGCGGCGCTCGACGACCGGCTGAACCAGCCGCTGAAGCTGTCGGTCGACGGCAGGACCGTCGAGCTGGAGCCGGACAACGCGGGTCTGCAGTTCGACACCGACGCCACCGTCGGCGAGGCCACCGGCAGCGACTACAACCCGGTCAACGTCATCGGCTCCCTCATCGGCAACGAGCGCGTCGTCGAGCCGGTCATGCCCGTCGACGAGGAGAAGCTGCAGGCCGCCCTGAAGGACGCCGCCGGCGGCTCCGGCTCGGTGACCGAGGGCTCGATCACGTTCGAGTCCGGCAAGGCCGTCCCGGTGTACCCCAAGGGGGGCCAGGGCATCGACGTCGCCAAGGCGACCGACGTGGTGACGGAGGCGTACCGCACCCAGGTCGAGACCGGGAAGTCCGCCGCGGTGAGCGTCCCGACGTCCGACCAGCAGCCGAAGGTCACCAAGGCCGAGGTCGACCGGATGATGAAGGAGTTCGCCGAGCCGGCGATGTCGGCCAACGTCACCGTGCAGACCGACGCGGCGCACTCGGTCCCGATGAGCCCCGAGAACTCGCTGTGGAAGTTCCTCGGTGTCCAGGCCGTCAACGGCAAGCTGGTCGACAAGCCCGACCTGAAGGCCCTGGAGGAGCTGTACGGCCAGGCGTTCGACGGTGTGCTCATCACCCGGGGCAACGGCAAGAAGACGGCCGTGACCCCCGAGGACGTCTACGGCGCCCTCCGCCAGGCGCTGATCAGCAAGACCGACCGGACAGCGGTGATCGAGACGAATCCCAGCTGACCGAGCACGATGACGAGAGGGCGGTCCGGCACCCACCGGGCGCCCTCTCGTCGTACGTCGCGCCCCCGGCCCGCGCGGACAGGCACTCAGTTCAGTAGCGCCCGGGCCGCACGAGCCTCCTCCCGCACCCGCTCCCCGGCCGTCTCGTCCACCGCGGCGACCACCTCGGCGTACGCCTCCAGCTCCCCGGCTCCCGCCGAGAACTCACCCCGCTGCACCAGCAACCGCGCCCGCTCGTACCGCAGCCGCGCCGAGTGCGACGGAAGCAGCAGCGACAGCTCCACCGCCCACAGCCCCACACCCGAGTGCTCGGGCCGCGCCGCCGCCCACGCCCGCACGTTGTTCAGAACGCGCAGGACGACGTCCAGCACCCCGGCGGGCGTCAGCATCGACGCGTCCAGCGCCGCTCCCGTCGCCCCCGCCACCAGCAGCTCCGCGTCGGCCCCGCTCAGCACCCGCCCCCCGTCGAACGGATCGGCCAGCACCTGCCCCGCCCCCGCCCCCGGCTCCCCGAACCCGACGACGAAGTGCCCCGGCAGCGCGACCCCGTACACCGGCGCCCCCGCCCGCCGGGCCACCTCCGTCCACACCACCGACAGCAGGATCGGCAGCCCGCGCCGCCGCCGCAGCACCGCGTGCAGCAGCGACGACTCCAGCCGCTGGTAGTCGTCCGGAACGCCGTGGAAGCCGTACCTCTCGCCCAGCAGCTCCCGCAGCGCCACCGCCCACGCGCGCGGCGAACCGGGCCGGTAGGGGAGTTCGCCGGCCAGCCGGTCCAGCTCCACCTCCACGGCGTCCATGCCCGCCTCGTCCAGCGTGCCGTCCGCCTCCGCGCCGACCAGCAGGCACAGCGTGGACAGATCCGGCCGCTCGCAGCGGGCCTCCTCGGCGAACCGCCGGCGCAGTTCCGTGGAGCGCTCGGGCGACGGGGGGTGCGGAGGGCGCATACCCGGTTCGTGCCCGCTCACGGCGCCCCCTCACCTGCCGGAGCCGACGATTCCGGCGCGCGGTAGTGGTGGTACGCGTGGTGCGCGGCGAAGCCCATGCGGTCGTACAGCGCCCGCGCTCCCGCGTTGTCGTCCTCGACCTGGAGCCAGGCGGCCGAGGCGCCCTCGTCCAGCGCCCGCCGGGCCAGCGCGGCCATCACGGCGGTCGCCAGCCCCCGCCGCCGCCGCGCCGGGTCCACCTCGACCGCCGCGAAGCCGGCCCACCGCCCGTCCACGGCACACCGCCCGATGGCGGCCGGCGCGTCCGTGCCGGCGCCCGGTACCGTGGCGAACCACACCGAAGGCCCTCCCCCGCTCCCGGCTTCGCTCGAGCGGGGGGACCCCCCTCCCAGCACCCGCAGAGCCACCTCGCCGACGCCCTTGCGCCGATAGCGCGCCAGCCACGCCTCGTCGGCCTCCCGCGACAGCACGACCCCGGACGGCTCCCCGCCAAGGTCGGCGACCGGCGCCAACGGGCCCACCCACAGCTCGGCGGTCACCTCCCGCACCCAGCCCCGCCGCTCCAGCTCCGCGCAGAGCAACTCCTGCGTGCCCTCGGCGCCGGTCGCGGTCTGCACGTACGCGGGCAGCCCGCGCGCGGCGTACCAGCGGCGTACGGCCGTCAGCGCGTCGTCGAGCGGCACGCCCGGGTCGCCGAGCGGCAGGACGGAGTTGGCCCGCCGCGTGAAGCCCACCCGCCGCCCGGCCACCGCCCCCCACGGGCGGGCTTCGCGCGGCACCTCCCCGACCGCCGCCCGCAGCTCCCACGCGCCGAGCCGTTCGCTCTCCACGGGTCGCCACGCCCGCGCGGAGACCCGCGCCAGCTCCTCGTACGAGGCCGCGGGACCCCGGCGACGCGCCGGAGCGGAGGGCACCACCTTGCCCGCGACCAGCGCGGACTCCGCGATGCGGACACTTTCCCCGCTCTTCCTTGTGATCCGCAGCACACCGTTGTCCCATGATGTGAGAACACCGACCGTGTCGGTGAACTTCTCACCCGGAGGACCGTGTTCGATCAAGCTCCGTACGGAGACCCGTTTCCCCACGTCAGCAGTGGTGATACGGACCTCCAGGTGCCCGGCGGCAGAGATTTCCACAGGTCAGTTCACCCCTCCTGTTCGGATCATGCCCAGGAACGGAGATACTAGGGGCGGGCATCGACGACGCCGCGCTCCCGCGCGCCAGGCGGCGGAGCCTGAGGAGGCCCGCCAGCGCCCTATGGAGGAGGAACGACAGCGTGACCTACGTCATCGCGCAGCCTTGTGTCGACGTGAAGGACAAGGCGTGCATCGAGGAGTGCCCGGTCGACTGCATCTACGAGGGCCAGCGGTCCTTGTACATCCACCCGGACGAATGCGTCGACTGTGGTGCCTGTGAGCCGGTCTGCCCGGTCGAGGCGATCTTCTACGAGGACGACACTCCCGAGGAGTGGAAGGACTACTACAAGGCGAACGTCGAGTTCTTCGACGAGCTCGGCTCGCCCGGCGGCGCCAGCAAGCTCGGCCTGATCGAGCGGGACCACCCGTTCATCGCCGCGCTGCCGCCGCAGGCGTAGCCGTCCCGCGAGAAGCGGCCCCGCAACGACGTGCCGCCCCGGTCCCGTACGGCCCGATCCTCCCGATCGCCGTACGGGACCGAGGCGTTTGCCGGACCAGAAAGTGAGCCCGTACGTGTCCGCAGTCTCCGACCGGCTGCCCACCTTCCCCTGGGACAAGCTGGAGCCCTACAAGAAGACGGCCGCCGCGCACCCCGACGGCATCGTCGACCTCTCGGTCGGCACGCCCGTCGACCCGGTGCCCGAGCCGATCCAGAAGGCCCTGATCGCCGCGGCGGACTCCCCGGGCTATCCCACGGTCTGGGGCACCCCGGAGCTGCGCGACGCGCTCACCCGCTGGGCGGAGCGTCGACTGGGCGCTCGCGGGGTCACCCACCACCACGTCCTGCCGGTCGTCGGCTCCAAGGAACTGGTCGCCTGGCTGCCCACCCAGCTCGGACTCGGCCCCGGCGACACGGTCGCCTTCCCGCGCCTGGCCTACCCGACGTACGAGGTCGGCGCCCGCCTCGCCCGAGCCGAATTCGTCGCCTACGACGACCCGACCGAGCTGGACCCGGCGAACCTGAAGCTGCTCTGGCTGAACTCCCCGTCCAACCCGACGGGCCGGGTGCTGTCCAAGGAGGAGCTGACGAGGATCGTCGCCTGGGCCCGCGAGCACGGCGTCCTCGTCCTCTCCGACGAGTGCTACATCGAGCTGGGCTGGGAGGCCGACCCGGTCTCGGTGCTGCACCCCGACGTCAACGGCGGGTCGTACGACGGCATCGTCTCGGTCCACTCCCTCTCCAAGCGTTCCAACCTAGCCGGTTACCGCGCCGCGTTCCTGGCCGGTGACCCGGCGGTCCTCGGTCCGCTGCTGCAGATCCGCAAGCACGGCGGGATGATGACCTCCGCGCCGACCCAGGCGGCCGTGGTCGCGGCCCTGGGCGACGACGAGCACGTCCGCGTCCAGCGGGAGCGCTACGCGGCCCGCCGTACCGCCCTGCGCGAGGCCCTGCTGGGTCACGGCTTCCGCATCGAGCACAGCGAGGCCAGCCTTTACCTGTGGGCCACCAGGGACGAGTCCTGCTGGACCACGGTCGCCCACCTCGCCGACCGGGGCATCCTGGTCGCCCCCGGCGACTTCTACGGCCCGGCGGGCGAGAACTTCGTCCGCGTGGCGCTCACCGCGACGGACGAACGCGTCCAGGCAGCGGTAACCCGCCTGACACCCTGAGCCACCCCGCCCGGCCCGGCCTGCCCGCCCCGGCTGTGGGCCTGCCACCCACCCTGGCTGTAGGCATCCCGCCCCACCCGCCCTGGCTGTGGGCCCCACCCGCCCCGCCCTGGCTGTGGGCAGTCGTTCCGCAGGGCGGAACGGGTGGGCACAGCCACCGACACCGGGCCACCGCCCGGCAGACGCTCACCGCACCCTGGCGCAGACACACGGAACGACGGGGCCTGGGAACCCCCAGACCCCGTCGCCGTAACAAAAAGGCCGGCCGCAGGCCGGCCCTCAGCCGACCGGAAGCCCCTTCACGGGCGCACCCTTGGTGAGGGACCCGGCGGCCTTCTTCACGGTCTTACCGGCGCCCGGCGTCACCTTGTCGGCGTCACCCGTGGTCGTCGTGACGTCCTTCGCCACGCCGTCCACGGTCTCGTCGGCGGCCCCGTCCAGCGCGGTCAGCCCGCCGAGGTCAGGGGCGGCCGGCAGCTCCGGAGCCGCACTGGCGGAACCGGCCGCGCCGACGCCGGCGGCCGCTCCCGCAGCGACGAGCAGCGCGGCACGGGCGATCCGACGGGTCAGGGGGAGGGACATGGTGCTCCTTCGACGGGAGAGAACGGTGACGCCGTGACTACCGTTCGACCGCCGGGAAGGTTGCGGCGGGGCAACGCAAAGAGTTGGTAATGCGTCGCATTATCGGCCGTACATGACGCCTGCGGGTGACCCCCCGCACGCCTGCGCGGTCGCGGGGCCGCGCTACGGCGTGGTCGTGATGGTCACGACCCCCGCGCCGTCATCCGAGCCCTCCGCGTTCTTGCCGTCCGCCGGCCGCCACTGGCTGTCGGTGTGCCCGGCCGTCCACTCCCGCCCCGCGTACGACACCCGCTTTATGCGCAGCTCGGAGGCGTTGGCCACGGCCCAGTGGGCCAGCTGCCAGCCACGTGCCCCGGCGTCGGCGCCCTCCCCGGCCGTGACCGGAAGCCGCACGGTTCCCCCGTCGGAGTCACCGGAGTCGCCGGACTCCGCCGGAGCGCTCACCGAGGGCGAGGGCGAGGGCGTCGTCCCCACCTCGGCACCGGCCGGCTCCAGCGCGTCCCGCCCGAAGTCCCGGGCCAGCGCGGTACGCACCGCGTCCGCACCTGCCGCCCGCGTCGCCGCCGGACGGCCCTCGCAGGTCAGCGTCGCCGCCGAGCGCCCGGTGAGGGCCGCGGCCAGCAGTGCGGCGTCCGGCTCGTGCTTGGCGTACGCCTGCGGGAAGCCGCTGCGCTGCACCCGCTGCGCGGCGACGGTGAGCGGCAGCCGGGTGTAGCCCGGCACCTCCTCCAGGTGCTCGTAGAACTTCCCCGCCGCGTACACCGGGTCCATGATCTCCTCCGGCGTGCCCCAGCCCTGTGAGGGACGCTGCTGGAACAGGCCCAGCGAGTCACGGTCGCCGTGGTCGATGTTGCGCAGCGCCGACTCCTGCAGCGCGGTCGCCAGCGCGATCGTCACCGCCCGCTCGGGCAGCTCGCGCGCGGTGCCCACGGCGGTGATCGTCGCCGCGTTCACCGCCTGCTCGGGCGTGAACTCGTACGTCGCACCGTCGCCCTTGCCGGAGACGACCTTGCAGTCCGGACCGCGGGTGCCCCCGGTGTCGTACTGCACCACGACGTATCCGGCGACCGCGGACAGCACCACGAGGCCCGCGCTCCAGCGGGCGAAACGGCCGCGACGCGTGCGCTTGGAAGGAAGGGACGGCTCTGGCACGCGTACAAGGTACTGGAGAGTACGGTTCCATGTGAGCCGGGTGTGAACAGTGGGTTGCGACTCGGCGGGTTAGGGTCGACCGCATGGCCGACACCCCGCTTGACCTCACGCTGGACGCCGCGCGCCTGACCGCGCGGCTCGTCGACTTCCCCTCCGTCAGCGGCACCGAGAAGCCGCTCGCGGACGCGATCGAGGACGCGCTGCGCGCCCTGCCGCACCTCACGGTCGACCGGTACGGCAACAACGTCGTGGCCCGTACGCGGCTGGGGCGCCCGGAGCGGGTGATCCTCGCCGGCCACATCGACACGGTCCCGATCGCGGACAACGTCCCCTCCCGGCTCGACGCCGACGGCGTGCTCTGGGGCTGCGGCACTTGCGACATGAAGTCCGGCGTGGCCGTCCAGCTGCGCATCGCGGCCACGGTCCCCGCGCCCAACCGCGACCTGACCTTCGTCTTCTACGACAACGAGGAGGTCGCCGCCGACCTCAACGGCCTGAAGCACGTGGCCGAGGCGCACCCCGAGTGGCTGGAGGGTGACTTCGCGGTGCTCCTCGAACCCTCCGACGGGCAGGTGGAGGGCGGCTGCCAGGGCACGCTGCGGGTGCTGCTGAGGACCACCGGTGAGCGCGCCCACTCCGCGCGGAGCTGGATGGGCTCCAACGCGATCCACGCCGCCGCCCCGATCCTCGCCCGCCTGGCCGCCTACGAACCGCGCCACCCGGTGATCGACGGCCTCGAGTACCGCGAGGGCCTGAACGCGGTCGGCATCTCCGGGGGAGTGGCCGGCAACGTCATCCCCGACGAGTGCGTCGTCTCCGTGAACTTCCGCTACGCCCCCGACCGCAGCGAGGAGGAGGCCCTCGCCCATGTCCGCGAGGTCTTCGCGGACTGCGGGGTGAGCGAGTTCGTCGTCGACGACCACAGCGGCGCGGCGCTGCCCGGCCTGTCCCACCCGGCCGCGGCGGCCTTCATCGAGGCGGTGGGCGGCACCCCGCAGCCCAAGTACGGCTGGACGGACGTCTCCCGCTTCTCTTCGCTGGGCATCCCGGCGGTCAACTACGGTCCCGGCAACCCCCACTTGGCGCACAAGCGGGACGAGCGCGTGGACACCGCGAAGATCCTCGCAGGGGAGGAACGGCTGCGGTCCTGGTTGACGGCGTGACGCGAGCGGGGTTTGCGCCGCTGTGTTCCGGACATGCTCAGGTCCCTCGTACGTAACCCGCGTGGATCTACGCTGAGGTGGTACCACCAGCAAACGGAGGGAGCGCACATGGCTACCGGCAACCCCGAGGGGAAGCAGCAGCCGCCGGAGGAGAAGCGCCTGGGGCCGGTCCTCCGCCGGCGGGGCCAGGTGCAGTCGAGCACCACCGACCAGCGACTGCTGGACGAACGCGCGCCCACGGACTGGGTCCATACCGACCCCTGGCGGGTGCTGCGCATCCAGTCGGAGTTCATCGAGGGCTTCGGCACGCTCGCCGAACTCCCGCCCGCCATCAGCGTCTTCGGCTCGGCACGTACTCCGGTGGACACACCGGAGTACGAGGCGGGCGTCCGGCTGGGCCGGGGCCTGGTCGAGGCGGGCTTCGCGGTGATCACCGGCGGCGGTCCGGGAGCCATGGAGGCGGCCAACAAGGGCGCGTGCGACGCGAAGGGCGTCTCGGTCGGCCTGGGCATCGAACTGCCCTTCGAGCAGGGGCTGAACCCCTATGTCGACATCGGCCTGAACTTCCGGTACTTCTTCGTCCGCAAGATGATGTTCGTCAAGTACGCCCAGGGCTTCGTGGTCCTGCCCGGCGGCCTCGGCACCCTGGACGAGCTCTTCGAGGCCCTGACCCTCGTCCAGACCCAGAAGGTCACCCGTTTCCCCATCGTCCTGTTCGGCACGGACTACTGGGGCGGCCTGGTCGACTGGCTCCGCCACACGGTCATCGCCCAGGGCAAGGCGGCGGAGAAGGACCTGCTGCTGTTCCACGTCACGGACGACGTGGACGAGGCGGTGGCCCTGGTCTCGAAGGAGGCGGGCCGCTAGAGGTCTTCTGAGGTGCGCCTTTTTGACGTACCGAGTCGGGCGGCCGGGTGGGCAGAGGCCGGGGGCCCGGGGGCGGAGCCCCCGGAGGACGGGACGGGAAGGGGCGGCGGGGGCGAAAAACCCTACGCCAGCCCCCTCCGCGCCACAGCCGGCGCCCGCTCCCCGGCAATGGCGGACACCATGTTCAGCACCTGCCGGGTCTCGGCCACCTCATGCACCCGGTACACCTGCGCCCCCAGCCACGCGGACACGGCGGTCGTCGCCAACGTCCCCACCACCCGCTCCTTCACGGGCCGGTCCAACGTCTCGCCGACAAAATCCTTGTTGGACAACGAAACGAGCACCGGCCACCCCGTGTCGACCATCTCCCCCAACCGCCGGGTCGCCTCGAGACTGTGCCGCGTGTTCTTCCCGAAGTCGTGCCCGGGATCGATCATCACCGACTCCCTCGGTACGCCCAGGGAAACCGCCCGCTCCGCCAGCCCCACGGTCACCTCGAGAATGTCGGCCATGACGTCGTCGTACGTCACCCGGTGCGGCCGCGTCCGCGGCTGAGCTCCGCCCGCGTGGGTGCACACCAGCCCCGCGCCGTACCGCGCGGCGACCTCCGCGAGCCGCGGGTCGACCCCGCCCCACGCGTCGTTCAGCACGTCCGCGCCCGCCTCGCACACGGCCTCGCCGACCTCGTGCCGCCAGGTGTCCACGCTGATCACGACGTCCGGGAAGCGCCGCCGCACCTCGGCGACGAAACCGACCGTCCGGCGTACCTCCTCCTCGGCCGTGACCTCCTCGCCCGGCCCGGCCTTCACCCCGCCGATGTCGATGATCGCGGCGCCCTCCGCCACCGCCTGCTCCACCCGCGTGAGCGCCGGCTCGTCGCGGAACGTCGCGCCCTGGTCGTAGAAGGAGTCCGGGGTCCGGTTCACGATCGCCATGATCACCCGCTCGTGCGGTGCGAATTCCCGCCTGCCCAGCCTGAGCATCCCCTGTGACCTCTCCTCGTACGTCCTGTCCCGGCCGCCTGCGGCACCGCCCGGCAGTCCCGACTGTCAGACTCGCATGGCACGATCGGAGCCACACATCCGACTCCGACTCATCCGACCGTGGGGGCCCCGGCGATGGTTATGTTCCTGTTCCTGGTCGTAGCGCTCGCCGTAGTGGTCGCCGCGGTGACCCTCGCCGTGGTGGGCGGCGGCGACAACGGCCCGCTGCCCGAGGCGGCTCCCGAGCGGCTGCGGGACACCCTGCCGCCGGACCGGCCGGTCAACCGCGCGGACGTGGACGGCCTGCGCTTCCCGCTCGCCGCCCGCGGCTACCGCATGGCCGACGTGGACGACGCCCTCGGCCGCCTCGGCGCGGAACTCTCCGAGCGTGACGCCCGGATCGCCGACCTGGAGTCCGCGCTGGCCGGCGCCCGCGCCGCCGCGGCCCACATCTCCATGGACAAGTCCGCCCCGCACCGCGAGGACGAGCAGCCGTGAGCGGGGAAGCGGCCATGAGTGATGAGGCAGCCGTGAGCGAGGAAGCAGCCGCCCCCACCGGCCCGGACGGCCTCCCGCGCTGCCCCTGGGCCCTGTCCGCCCCGGACTACGTGACCTACCACGACGAGGAGTGGGGCCGCCCGGTCCACGGCGACGACGCCCTCTTCGAGCGCCTCAGCCTGGAGGCGTTCCAGTCAGGTCTGTCCTGGATCACCATCCTGCGCCGCCGCCCCGGCTTCCGCGCCGCCTTCGCCGGCTTCGAGATCGCCACGGTCGCGGAGTTCACCGACACCGACCGCGAGCGTCTGCTGGCCGACGCGGGCATCATCCGCAACCGCGCCAAGATCGACGCGACCCTCGCCAACGCGCGTGAGCTGGCCGGGTGGGCGCCCGGTGACCTGGACGCCCTGATCTGGTCCCACGCCCCCGACCCGGCCGGCCGCCCGGCACCGAAGACCCTCGCCGACGTCCCCGCGGTGACCCCGGAGTCGACGGCCCTGTCCAAGGCCCTGAAGAAACGGGGCCTGCGCTTCGTCGGCCCGACCACGGCGTACGCCCTGATGCAGGCCTGCGGCCTGGTCGACGACCACCTGGAGACGTGCGTGAGGAGAAGCGCCCCTCCAGGGGCGCGGGGAACTGCGCGATCAACCACAACGAAGCCGCAGCCCTCGACGCAGCTGTAGCCCCGAGCTCACCGGAAGCTCACCGGCCCAGGTACCGAGGCTTCTCCTTGTTCACGAACGCCCGTACCGCGATCGCGTGGTCCTCCGAGGAGCCGGCCCGGGTCTGGAGCTCGTCCTCCTTCTCCAGGGCCTCCTCCAGCGAGTGGCTCAGCCCGTACGCCACGGACTCCTTCAGCGCCGCGTACGCCACCGTCGGACCCTCGGCCAGCGCCCGTGCCACCTTCTCCGCCTCCGCGCGCAGCTCCGCCGCCGGGACCAGCCGGTTGGCGATGCCCAGCTCGTACGCCTCCTGCGCGGAGACGCTGCGCGGGAAGAGCAGCAGGTCGGTGGCGCGCCCGGGGCCGATCACGCGCGGCAGCGTCCAGGAGATCCCGGAGTCAGCGGTCAGCGCGACCCCGGCGAACGAGGTGTTGAACGCCGCGGTGTCCGCGACGATCCGGTAGTCCGCGGCCAGCGCGAAGCCGAAGCCGGCGCCGGCCGCGACCCCGTTCACCGCCGCGACCACCGGCTTCGCGGCCCCGGCGATCGCCTTCACGATCGGGTTGTAGTGCTCGCGCACCGTGCTCATCGTCTGCCCCGAACCGGTCTCCCGGTCCTCGATCAGCAGCCCGATGTGCTCCTTGAGGTCCTGCCCGACGCAGAACGCCCTGTCCCCGGCCGCGGTCAGCAGCACGGCCCGTACGGCGTCGTCGTCCGCGGCGGACCGGACCGCGTCCCGGAGGGCGGCCTTCGCCGCGAGGTTCAGCGCGTTCATCGCCTCCGGGCGGTTGAGCGTGATCGTCGCGAGTCCGTCGCTCACCTCGTAGAGCACGGTGTCGGCCATGGTGTGTCCCTCCGTGTGGCGGCTCGGGGCGTACCGGCGAGTACGCCCCGTCTGCAGGACAGCATGACGGAGATCACCGACCGCGGCGGGCGGCCGACGTGTGACCTGCGTCAAACAATTCCCGTCCGTTTCCGATCGGTGGATGTGTGTGCGGCGGCGCAGTATCGCAGTCACATCGCCGAATTGAGTGGTTTTGCTCGCGTGCGTTGCCCAAGCGATGCCGACTGATGTTGGTCATCGGGTCCCGCCATGCGGGATAATGGCCTGGAAGCAATGTGTTCGATGCCGGTGGCGTGTGTCCTGCTTCGAGGACCGCAGGTGCCCTTCAGTGGGCCGTCGGCTCAGACGGTTTAGCCGGGTTTCAGGAAGGGGAACGAGCATGGCGGCCATGAAGCCGCGGACGGGTGATGGCCCGCTCGAGGTGACCAAGGAGGGGCGGGGCATCGTCATGCGCGTTCCGCTCGAAGGCGGCGGTCGGCTCGTCGTCGAGCTGACCCCGGACGAGGCCGACGCGCTCGGCGACGCCCTCAAGAAGGTCGTCGGCTGACGCGCAAGCGACCATACCCTTTCAGTCGCCCCGGCACCGCACGCGGTGCCGGGGCGACTGTTTCGCGTACGGGCGGAGAGAGCGGGCCGGGTCCGCCGGTCACCGCTTGACGACGCAGAGGAGCCCGTCCCCCACCGGCAGCAGCGACGACACCAGTTCCGTGCTCTCGCGCACGGTCCGCACCAGCTCCCGCAGCCGCAGCACCTCCGTGGGCTGCGGTCCGGAGTCCACCGTGCGTCCGTTCGCGAAGACCCCTTCGAAGGCGACCAGGCCTCCCGGGCGCAGCAGGCGCAACGATTCGGCGAGATAGTCCTGGTACTCCTGCCGGTCGCCGTCGCAGAAGACCAGATCGTAACCGGAGTCCGCGAGACGGGGCAGGACGTCCAGCGCGCGGCCCGGGATGAAGCGGGCCCGGTTCCCGGCGAAGCCGGCGTCGCGGAAGGCCTGGCGGGCGGACTGCTGGTGCTCCGGCTCCTGATCGACCGTGGTCAGCACCCCGTCCGGACGCATCCCGTGCAGCAGGTGGATTCCGGAGACCCCGCAGCCGGTGCCGATCTCCGCGACCGCCTTGGCGTCCACGCTGGCGGCGAGCAACCGCAGCGCCGCGCCCGTGCCGGGCGACACCGAGCGCAGCCCTGCGTCACGGGCCCGGTCCCGGGCCCAGTACAGCGCCTCGTCCTCGGCGACATAGGCGTCGGCGAACGCCCAGCTCGTCTGCCGGTTGGCGGTAATGACCCTCTCCTGTCCCCGTGGATGCCTGGGCGTGACTGTATCCGTTGGCGTCGGGAACCCGCAGATGGGACCGGTCGTTTAAAGGGAGGAGCAAGTGGCGTGTGCCGTGACGGGGGGCAGGCAGTGGACGAGGACGCCGAGCAAGTGCTGACGCAGCCGTACGAGGCGTGGCAGCCCAGATCAAATTCTCGTAAAACCGCTTATCCGGAGCTAACGGGCGAGGTGGCTATGGTAGGGGCTCCACTGGACACCACCAGAGCCGATAGGGGAGGTGCGGCTGCGCCTATGGATCGCGGAGGAGTGCTGCGGCGCTTCCTCGGATCGGCGGGCAGGCCGAAATCCGTGAACGACACCGCTGCTGACCACGACCGCGCCGGCGCCCCGGCCCAGACCGCGACTTTCTCCACCGACGCGGACGGGCAGGCGTGGACTCCGCCCACCTGGGAGGAGATCGTCAGCATGCACAGCGGCCGGGTCTACCGGCTCGCCTACCGTCTCACCGGCAACCAGCACGACGCCGAGGACCTCACCCAGGAGGTCTTCGTCCGCGTCTTCCGTTCCCTGTCGACGTACACGCCGGGCACCTTCGAGGGCTGGCTGCACCGCATCACCACCAACCTCTTCCTGGACATGGTCCGCCGCAAGCAGCGCATCCGCTTCGACGCGCTGGGCGAGGACGCGGCCGAGCGGCTGCCCAGCAAGGAGCCCACGCCGCAGCAGGTGTTCAACGACGCCCACTTCGACGCGGACGTCCAGCAGGCCCTCGACACCCTCGCCCCCGAGTTCCGCGCCGCCGTCGTCCTGTGCGACATCGAGGGACTGTCGTACGAGGAGATCGCGGCCACCCTGGGCGTCAAGCTCGGTACCGTCCGGTCCCGGATCCACCGCGGCCGTTCCCAGCTGCGCAAGGCCCTCGCACACCGCTCGCCCGAGGCGCGCGCGGAGCGCCGCTCCTTCGTGCCGCGTGTTCCCGCACTGGGAGGAGGGGGCGCGAGCACGTGAGCGGTTCACAGCCGAAGTCCTCCGAGGGACACCTCGCAGAGCAGCACCTGGGAGACCGACTTTCCGCCCTGGTGGACGGAGAGCTCGGTCATGACGCGCGCGAGCGCGTACTGGCGCATGTCGCCACCTGCGCGAAGTGCAGGGTGGAGGTGGACGCGCAGCGCCGTCTGAAGAACGTGTTCGCCCAGGCGGCCCCCCCGCCGCCCTCCGAGAGCTTCCTGGCCCGCCTCCAGGGGCTCCCGGCCGGGGGCGACCTCGGCGACGGCGGCTCGCCGCTGGGCGGCGGAGGACTGCCGGGCGGTACGCCGGGACGGTTCGGCGGAGGCCCCGGGGTCTTCGGGACCAGGCGGGGCGAGCGCTTCGAGTTCACCTACGCGCCCGTCCGGCGGCACGAGTCCGCGCTGCCGGCTGTCGCGGGCGGCCGGGACTTCGCCCTCCATGACGTCAGCCGCCACGAGACCGACCGGCCGTCCTCCCGCGGGCTGCGGTTCGCGTTCGTCGCCGCCGGGGCGGTGTCGCTGGCCGCGATCGCGCTCGGCGGGGTCACCACGAGCACGCCCACCGACACGGAGACGCGCGGTGCGGGCAAGGGCAGCAACGTCACGCCGATGCGCACGCAGGGCACGGGCGCGGCGATGCCCGAGTCCCAGCGGCGCCGCGGCGTGGGACCGCTGCTGGGCCAGATGACGGGCCAGAGCGCGCCCGCGGCCACCCCGGTCGCCCCGACCGCGGTCTCCGCGCCGCTGCTGCCCGGGATCCCGACGCCGACGGAGCACCACCCCGCACCGGGCACGCCGATGACGGGCGGTGCGACGACCGTGTCCCCGCTGATACGACCGCTCACCTCGACCCCGCCGCTCACCCTGACCACATGGGCCGTCTCCACCGGGCTCAAGGCCCCCGGCCTCGTCACCGCCGGCACGACACCGGTCCCCACGCCGACATCCCGCTGAACCGTCCAGTGCGCAGGGGCGCGCGAACCTGATTGAATCCAGGGGGCGCGCCCAGGCCCAGCCGGGTGCCGAGCCAGTAGTTTCGCGGCCACCGCCGTCGCGCGGTGCCGTGTCCAGCCGTGGGGAGAGCATGAACGAGGGCAAGCCGGGCCCACCGGGGGAGGAGCCGACCACGCGTCCCGAGGGACACGACGGCGACTTCGAGCTGGCCCGCCCGGACCGCGAACCGGCCACCGCCGGCGACGACCACCGGGGCGACTACGAACTGGACCGCCCCCTGCGGTCCGAGGGCTTCGGGAACCAACCCGTCGAGCCCGGCTCCGGCGCCTCCACGTCCGCCCCCGAAGCCGCGGAGCCCGCGGCATCCGGTGCCCCTGCCGACGAGCCCGTCGGGTCGGCGTCCACGGCCGCTTCGGCCCCCGGCGCGTCCGCCACCTCCGTCGGGTCTCCGCCCCCGGCCGTCCCCGCACCCGCGGTCTCCGACCCGCCGCCGGTGGCTCTCGAACCCCCCGCTCCCGGGCGGCAGAGGCCCCTGCACGACCCCGACCCCTACAGCACCCCGCCGTACGGCGAACCGGGCCCCTGGGCACCCGCCCCGCCCGTACAGCACCCGGCGACGACACCCGCGCACGGCATGGCGCTCGCGGCCCCTCCCGCGGTCCCGGACGCGGCACCCCACACCACCCCCGCGCCGCACACCACCCCCGCGCCGCACACCACCCCCGCGCCGCACACCACCCCCGCGCCGCACACCACCCCCGCGCCGCACGGTGCCCCCACCGTGACGGAGGCGGTGCCGCACGGGGCTCCCACGGCGTCCGCCATCCCCGCGCAATCGCACCCGGACACCCAGGCGCCCCCGGCCCAGGACACCCCGGCCGCCGACCCCTGGGGCCGTTACGACCCCTGGGCGGTGGCTGCCGCGGCAGCTCCGTTGCAGCAGGCCGGACACGTCGTGGTCGACCGGAAGCGGCGGCGCGGCCGGGCGCTCCTCGGGGCCGCCCTGCTGCTCGCGCTCGTGTCCGGTGGCATCGGCGGGATCGTCGGCACGTATCTGGAGCGCAACGGCGGCATGGGCAGCGTGGAGCTGCCGCAGGCCGGCAAGGAGGCGGCGGGACGCGACCCCGGCAGCGTCGCCGGAATCGCCGCACAGGCACTCCCCAGCGTCGTCACCCTGCACGTCAGCGGCGCCGGCGAGGCCGGCACCGGCACCGGCTTCGTGCTCGACGGGCGCGGCCACATCCTCACCAACGACCACGTCGTCGGACCCGCCGGGAACGACGGCGAGATCACCGTCACCTTCCACAGCGGCGACACCGCCGAAGCCACCGTCGTGGGCCGGGACAGCGGCTACGACCTCGCCGTGGTGAAGGTGAAGGGCGTCAGTGGACTCACCCCCCTGCCGCTCGGCAACTCCGACAACGTGCGGGTCGGCGACCCCGTCGTCGCCATCGGCGCCCCCTTCGACCTGGCCGGCACCGTCACCTCCGGCATCATCAGCGCCAGGGAACGGCCCATCACCGCCGGCGGCGAGAAGGGCGACGGCAGCGACGTGTCGTACGTCGACGCCCTGCAGACCGACGCGCCGATCAACCCCGGAAACTCCGGCGGCCCCCTGCTCGACGCCAAGGCCCGCGTGATCGGCATCAACTCGGCCATTCGCTCCGCCGGCAGCGGTGCCGACCCGGACGCCGGCCAGGCCGGCTCCATAGGACTCGGCTTCGCCATCCCCATCAACCAGGGCAAGCGCGTCGCCGAGGAACTGATCAACACCGGGAAGGCCACCCACCCGGTGATCGGCATCACCCTCGACATGCAGTACGGCGGCGACGGCGCCCGCGTCGCCGCCAAGAGCGGTGACGGCGGGCCTCCGGTCAGCACCGGCGGCCCCGGCGACCGGGCCGGGATCAAGGCCGGCGACGTCATCACCGAGGTCGACGGCCGGCGCGTCCACTCCGGCGAGGAACTCATCGTCAAGACCCGTGCCCACCGTCCCGGCGACCGCCTCGAGCTCACCCTGGAGCGGGACGGCGCCGAACGGACGGTCACCCTGACGCTCGGTTCCTCGGAGGGCGACTGAGGCGGATGAGCCCCGGGACGGTACCGGAGGCACGGGGCGGCCGGGTACCGTGGACCCGGCCCGGACCACGGAAGACCGCAGGCCGCCCCGAGGACCGAGGACCGAAGGCATCGCGAGGAGCTTCAGGTGTTCAATGACATAGGACCGCTCGAGCTGGTGACGCTCATCGTCCTCGCCGTGCTCGTCTTCGGTCCGGACAAGCTCCCCAAGGTCATCCAGGACGTGACGCGCACGATCCGGAAGATCCGTGACTTCTCGGAGAGCGCCAAGCAGGACATCCGGCAGGAGCTCGGCCCCGAGTTCAAGGAATTCGAGTTCGAGGACCTCAACCCCAAGACGTTCATCCGCAAGCAGCTGGACAACGACGACCTGGGGCTCAAGGAGATCCGTAACGGCTTCGACCTGAAGAAGGAGATGGCCGAGGTCACGGACGCCGTCCACGGCCGCGACACCGACTCCTCCACGTCGTCCTCCTCCGGCTCCTCCGGCGGCCGCGTGGACATGACGAAGAAGCCCGAGACACCGGCGGCCGACAACCGCCCGCCCTTCGACGCGGACGCCACCTGAGCCGTCCGGCACCGGGGCGTACGCCCCCGCGTACGTGACGCGTTTCATACCCCACCCGGGCCGCGCGCGGCCTGATCAGGGCGTCCGCGCGGCCCACTCGCCGGGCGGTTTCCCAGCCTGTGGCGTCAAGGTGGCTATGCTGCCGAGTTGTTGTGCGGAACGGACGAGTACGCCCGAAGGGGGGCGGGCCGTCCGGTCCGACGAGAGCGAGGAGGCGTCCGGGCAATGGAGACGACGAGTCGGGCAGTCGCGCAGGCGCCGGCCGCGGAGGACGGACAACATGTCCCCTCCGCCCGGCGTACGGTCGACGGCTACCTGCGTGCGCCCTTCCCCTGGTACGGGCTCGACGAGGCCTTCACGGGACCGCGCTGGCTGATGCAGGTCGGACTGGCGGCCGACGGAGCCGTCGCGCACGGATCGGTCGGGCACGGCGACGAGCCCTCGGTGCGCAGCGAGTACACGGCCGGGACCGACCAGGAGACCAAGGAGAGGTTCGCGGTCGTGGTGACCGTGGCCGCCAACCCGGTGCGCCGCAGCGCCGACGGCACCGGTCTGCTGGAGGCCACCTCGGTCTCCTCCGCCGCCTGGCTCGCCGGAGTGGGGCTGCTGTCCTTCACCTGGCCCGGCCAGATGGACCACTCCCTGCGCGACGACTGGCTGGACCAGCAGACGGAGACCGCCTGGGTCCTCGCGGACGATCTGGAGGGTGAGGACTGGTCGACGCTGTCCCTGCCCGTGGACGGGGTGCCGACGCCGTTCCACTACCGGGAGTCCGAGTTCGGCTGGGTGCTCGCGGGCTCCACGCAGGAGGGCGTGCACGTGGGCGCGTACGGCAGGGGCATGAGCGCGTACGGCCTCGGCTTCGCCGTGGTGAAGAACATCGCCGCGTACGACGCCTGAGCGGAGGCGCCCGAGCAGGTACGCGCGAGGGCGCCGTCCGCACCGGACGGC
>NZ_JBHYVC010000063.1:0-26987 GCF_042749965.1 Streptomyces sp. NPDC059454
CAGGCCCATCGCCGAAGGCGACGCGGAGTGCAGCGCAGCGGAACGCAGCGCCCTTGACGCGGCCCGCGGAAGCACGACACTGACAAAGAAGCGAGTGGCCCGACGGTCACGTGGAAGCGACGGGCGGACCACCTCCCCTCGCCCTCAGCCAAACCAGCGAGGCACGGATCTCATCGATCATGGCCCCGGCCCCCTCGAACACCTCCGCCGCTCCGAAGCGCAGGACGTGCCGGACTTCCGGGCAGCGGGCGATCTCGTTGAAGCGGGCCATGTCCCGGCGGTGGGCCTCGCGGGTGCCGTGGTAGGCGTAGCCCTCGATCTCCACCGCGAGTCCCTCGGCCCGGAACAGGAAGTCGAGGTAGCGGCGTCGGCCGCTCGGCGTACGCACCTCGACCTGCGTCTCCGGACGCAGACCGGCGTCGAGCATGCGGAGGCGCGCGATCGTCTCCGCGGGGGACCCGGAGTCACGGTCGACGAGCCCCAGCCGGTCCCGAGCCCGAGCGGAGCCCAGCAGCGGTGCCTCCAGCGCGAGGGAGAGCGCGGCCGGAGCGACGAGCGGCGGCCGACGCACTCCACCCACCCTGCGGTAACCGAGCGCGGACTCCACGGCCACCAGGGCGTCGTCCCGGCCGCCGTTCCGCAACAGATCGGCGAGGGTCCGGGGCACGTCGGTGACCCGCAACCCGCATCGGCGCGCGACATCCGTCTCGGCGAGGGGCAGGCGATGCACGCGGACGTCCGTGAGCCTGCCCCGGAAGCTGAGCCCGGGGTCGGTGAACTCGACCCGCTCCGCCGAGCCCGTACCCAGCGTCTCGATCTGCCACAGCCGAGCGGCCGAGCGGTGACTCACGACGAGCCGGGGAGTGAGGAGTTGGGTCACCCTCATCCGTACCCCTGCGTCGATCACCTTCCCCGGCTCGATCCACGCCCCGTTCCGCACGCGGGTCCATCCGTCCGCGCGCAGCCGCAGAGCGAGCGAGCTCTGCGGCCATCCGGCGTCCAGCGCCCACGCGGTGAGCAGCACGCCTCCCCGCGCCAGCGCCCGCAGATCGGTCCTGGGCCCCACGCGTTCCACGACGGCAGTCTCGCCGATACGGGACAGGAGCCTCCCGTCCCTGTGGATAACCCCGTGGCCGGCCCCGGCCTCAGTGCCGCAGCTCGTCCAGGAACGCACCCCACGCAGCCGCCCGGAAGACCAGCACGGGACCGCCCCCGGACTGCTTCGAGTCGCGTACGGGGACCACCATGTCCGCCCCCGTGTCCGGGAGGCCGACGGCGACCTCGACGCAGTTCCCGCCGCTGCCGTTGCTGTAGCTGCTCGTCCGCCAGCGGACGCTGGTCAAGTCAATCCCGCTGCTTGCCATTTCGACAGTCCTCAGCCGCTTCCTCGATCATGGCGAGGGACGCCTCCGGCGGCAGAGCGGCGGCCCTGAGGCGATCGTACGACTTGCGGTACTCCTTCACGAGAGCCGGTTCGTCGATGGTGTCCCCGGTGTGCAGGGACTCGGTGTAGACGAGCGGCGGGGCGTCGGGGAAGGACATGAGCATCGCCGTACCGAGCATGAATGGATGCGGCCGTCCGGTATTCCACGGCAACACCTGTGGAGTGATGCGCGGGCGCCGGGCCAGCTCCATCACGCGCTCCAACTGCTCGGCCATCTCCGCCGGAGGGAGGATGGAGCGCCGGATGAGCGACTCGTCCAGCACCACCCAGTACTCGGGCGTCGACTGGTCGTCGTCGAAGAGACGGGCCCTTGTCAGCCGCGCCTCCACCTTCTCGTCCGTCGTCTCCGCCGGCTCCAGCGGGTGCGTGGCGCGGACGACGGCACGGGCGTACGGGCCGGTCTGGAGCAGCCCGGGGAAGACCGTCGGACACCACTCCTCGATGACGTCCGCGTGCCGCTCCGCCTCCAGCACCCGCTCGAAGTACTTCGCGTGCCCCTTCCTCCGAGCATTGCGCACGTCCTCGCACCGCCGCGCGAAGAACCCGTCCGTACCGAGGACTTGATCCACGTGCTCGGCCAGCTCGCGCGGCATGCGCCGCTGGCCGCGTTCGATCTCGCTGAGGTGACTCAGCCCGTAGAAGCTGCCCTCCGCCAACTGCTGGAGCGTGAGCCCCGACTGCTCCCGTTTCCAGCGCAACTCCTTGCCGTAGAAGCCCGGGACGCTCTCCGACCCGTCGATGTCCTTGCGCGGCATGCCGGCCACCACCCGCCGATTCCGTAACTCCACAACTCCACCGTCACCGTGCCCGGTTCCGCCGTTCGCGGCGGGGAGGCCGGACCCCTTTCACGGTACGCAGAATGACGTCACTCTGTGACTGATTCGTCACAGAGCGCACGGAAGGTGTACGCCCATGCAGTCATGGCCCCCGCCGCCGGAACCAGTCGCGGAGGAACTGCGCGCAGCCCTCGCCGCCCACGGCATCACCCTGCCGTCCCTCGGCGTGGACCTGCCGAGCTTCGCCGGGTCGTACCACCCGGCGGCCGGTCTGATCGCCCTCGGCAACTGCAACACGGCCACGGCGCGGCAGTTGGCGGAGGTTCTCCGGAAGGCGGCGGAGGGGTGAGCGCACCGGAACGGGTCCTCCCGGCTCTCCGGCTCGACCTGCTCGCCTTCCCCGAGGCGGTTCCCGAACTGCGGCGGGCCGTACGCGAGTGGCTGGACGAGCCGTGCGCCGATGTCCAGCTCTGCGTCACGGAACTGGTGAGCAACGTGATCCGTCACGTGGGGGAGGGCGCTCCCGTACGCGTCCGCGTGGCCCGCACGGGTACGCACATCCGCGTCGAGGTCACCGATCCCGACCCGCACACGCTGCCCGTACTCCGCCGAGCCGACGCCGAGGAGGAACGGGGGCGCGGGCTGTCGCTGCTCGACGCGGTGGTGTGCAGATGGGGAGTGGACCATGGAGGCGAGGGCAAGGTGGTGTGGTGCGAGCTGGCCTGTACGTAGATCAGGGCGGGCGTACGACGACGGGGCCGAGGTTTCCCTCGGCCCCATCGGTGGTCGGGCGATGCGTCAGGGCATGTTGGTGTCGGCCGGCGCCGGGCTCGCGACGGCGCCGGTGATGCCGATGACCAGGGTGAGGGTGGCGAGGACCTTCTTGGTGCGGGTCACTGTGACTCCTGTTGTGGGAGAGCAGATCCGTACGGGAAGGGACATCAGGACGAGCGCAGTCAATTGTTCGAGTGATTCGAACGGTTCGCGTCAAAGGTTGACCAGAGACCTGTGCGGACACACGTCGGCCGCGACGGCTCCCCCTCCGCGCCGCCGCGGCCGATCCCCGTGTGGGAAGGACGGCTACTTGCCTCCGTCGAGGTCCAGGGCGGGCGGGGCGGGCGAGTGGTTGTCCAGTGTGGTGATGACACCGTCGGCCGGCGGTACCGGAGAGTGGTTGTCCAGAGTCGTGATCTTCTCGTCGGTCGGCGGTGCGGGAGAGTGGTTGTCCTGTGTGGTCGCGTCTTCCGTCTTCATCCGGCTTTCGTCCATCTCACGGCTCCCTTTGCGAACGGATCAGATCTGGTGGCCCCTGTCCAGCGGCTCCCCCGAGGGCTGCTGGGCAGGGGCCGGGTAGGACTCTCACACAAGAGGTGAGGTCCAAGCGACCCGCCTGCCCCCCGACGCGACGGATCGACATGCAGAGCATGGCAGCCGGGCATAAACAATCGATGAACGTCCCGGTGGACCCGCTACGCGGCGGCGAGCGGGGAGAGGAGCGTGCGTACGGTGCTCGCCTCGGGGGACCCGGCCTGCTCGTGCAGAGGCAGTGCCTCCAGCCAGCAGACGCGCGCGCGGTCCGTCTGGTCAAGCGCGTACAGAGCACGTCCCAGGGTGGTCAGTACGCCGGCGCGTACCCGGTCGCCGCCGATACAGCCGACGGTCAGGGCCTGCTCGGCATGCTGGGCCGCCTGTGGGTAGTTCTGTCCCACCAGGTGGGCCTGCGCAATGCGGAAGTGCGTCGTGCCTTCCCAGAGGCGCTGCCGGTTCATCCGGAACATGTCCAGGGCTTCGGTGAGTTCCCGGAGGGAATCACGGGGCCGCTCGGCCTCCGTCAAGGCCAGACCCAAGGCGTACTTGGCATTGGCCAACCGTACGGTCGTTCCCAAACGGCCGTACACGCCGATGCCTTGCTGAGCGAGAGTGATCGCGAGAGAGGTACGGCCCATGGCCAGGTGGACTCGCGACAGATTGCACAGGGCGCTTGCCTCCCCGGCCAGGTTCTCGTCGTCCCGTGACACCTCGATGGCACGGAGCAGGTGCTGCTCGGCGTCCTGGTAACGGCCCTGGTTGAGTCCGATGATCCCGCGGTCGTTGCTGGCCCAGAAGAGAGGGGTGGGATCCTCCGCGGCGTTGGCGAGCAACTCCGCCTGCCGTGCCTCCTCGTCCGCTTCCTCGTAACGACCTGCCACCAGGTGCACGTTGGTCAGGGCGGTCCGGGCGCGTCCTTCTGAGTGGGGGTCCCCGACGGCCTGCGCGGCGTCCTTGGCGGCGAACGCGGCTGACTCGTACTGCTTGGAGTTGGCCCCGGACTCCCCCAGGTCCTTGGCGGCCCACAGAAGGTCCACTCCCCTGCGGAGGCGATCGGTGCCAAAGGCTTGTCGGGCGCAGGCCAAGAGGGAGTTGGCCTCGGAGTAGAGCCAGTCCAGGGCCTCTTGCCGATCACTGAAGTGGAGTCCGGCGTACCGCGTTGCTTCCAGGTGATGGACCAGCCGGTCCCCCGGCCGTTCGAGCGCGTACACCCCCGCCGCCGTGGCCAGGTAGAAGTCCAGCACCCGCGAAAGCGCCGCCTCCCGCTCACCGGGCGGCTGTTCGTCGCGTTCCGCACACGCACGCGCGTAGAGCCGCACCAGATCGTGGAACCGGTACCGCCCCGGCGCCGCCGACTCCAGCAGCGACGTGTCGACCAGGGACTCCAGCAGGTCCTCCGTGTCCTCCGCCGGGAGGTCCAGTACCGCCGCTGCCGCCGCCAGCGAGATGTCCGGGCCGTCCGCCAGCCCCAGCAGCCGGAATGCCCGTGCCTGGGCCGGCTCCAACTGCCCGTAGCCCAGCTCGAACGTCGCCTTCACCGCCAGGTCGCCCGCCTGGAGTTCGTCAAGCCTGCGGCGTTCGTCCGCGAGCTTCGCCGCCAGGACCGAGACCGTCCAGGTGCGCCTCGCCGCGAGCCTGGACGCCGCGATGCGGATCGCCAGCGGCAGGAAGCCGCACGCCGCCACCACGTCCAGGGCGGCCTCGCGCTCCGAGGCGACCCGTTCCTCGCCCACGATCTTCGTGAAGAGCGCCAGCGCCTCCTCCGGTGACATCACGTCCAGGTCGACCAGGTGGGCCCCGGCCAGGCCCACCATCCGGACCCGCGACGTCACCAGGGCCGCGCAGCCCGCCGTCCCGGGGAGCAGAGGCCTGACCTGCGCCGCGTCCCGCGCGTTGTCCAGCAGGACCAGCACCCGGCGGCCGTCCAGGACCGAGCGGTACAGCGCCGCCCGCTCCTCCAGGGAGTCCGGGATCGCCGAGTCCGCCGTGCCGAGGGCGCGCAGGAAGGCGCCCAGGACCGTCTCCGGTTCCGCGGAACGGGATCCCGCGCCCTGGAGGTCGACGTACAGCTGGCCGTCGGGGAAGGAGGAACGCGCCGCGTGAGCCACGTGCACCGCCAGGGTCGTCTTGCCGACGCCGCCGATGCCGGCCAGCGCCGACACCGCCATCACCTGGGCCTCCGCGCCGGACGCCGACGCCAGTACGTCGCTCAGCTCCCGTACGAAGGACGCGCGGCCCGTGAAGTCCGGCACCGTCGCCGGGAGCTGGGCCGGGCGGACGGGGACCGCCACCGGTTCCGCCATGGGGGCGGACGGTTCCGCCAGGCCCGGGTCGGCCTGGAGGATGCGTTGCTGGAGTTCCTGCAGACCCGGGCGCGGATCGACGCCCAGTTCGTCGGCGAGGAGGCGGTGGGTGTCCGCGTACACCGCGAGCGCCTCCGCCTGGCGGCCGCTGCGGTAGAGCGCCAGCATCAGCAGCTCGCGCAACCGCTCCCGCAGCGGATGCGCCGCCGTCAGCGCCGTCAGCTCCGAGACCGCCTCCGCGTGGCAGCCCTGCTCCAGGTCCATGTCCAGGCGGGATTCGAGGAGTTGGAGCCGCCATTCCTCCAGGCGGACCCGCTGGGCCTCCGCGTAGGGGCCCGGTACCCCGGCCAGTGTCTCGCCGTCCCACAGGGCCAGGACCCGGTTGAGCACGTCCCGCGCGTGGCACAGGTCCCCGGTGTTCCGCGCCTTCTCCGCCTCCGCCGCCAGCTCCTGCGCCGCCGCGAGATCCAGCGCGCCCTCGCCGAGTCCGCGCACCGCGTAGCCGCCGGACTCGCTGACCAGGACCCCGGGGTCCAGCACCTTCCGCAACCGGGAGGCGTAGGTGCGCACCGCCGCCAGCGCCTGGGACGGCGGTTCCTCGCCCCACAGGGCGTCGATGAGTTCGGCCGCCGTGGCCGTACGGCCCTCGCGCAGCAACAAGGCTGCGAGCAGGGCGCGTTGCTGGGGGCTGCCGGTGGCGACCGGCTCGCCGTCGCGCCAGGCGCGCACCGGTCCGAGCACGCCGAAGCGCAGCGTCCCGGGCTCCGTCGAGGAGCCGGGACGCCGCTGCTCCGGTCCTCGCGGCACACCGTCCATGCAGTCCCCCTACGTATCCTGAGCAACTACGCCAGTTTGCCTTGTTCATGGCGGATGCGGCAGTCGTGCGAGACGGCGATCACACGGGGAGCGGCGGGCCGTCACCGGGCCCACACATTTCGTCCTCAGCCGTCCAGATCCACCCGCACCCTCAGCAGCCCCGCCCCGAAGGCCCGCACGGCGGCGCTGTTGAGGCGGGGCAGGGTACGCGGCCGGGCCACGGGGTCGTCGTCGGGCAGGAGATGTGCGGTGCCGGTGTGCCGGTGGCCCCGGATGCGCACTCGCACCCGGGGGTCCGCCTTGACGTTGCGGACGTACTGCGACCGCTCGCCGAACTCCGACACCAGCCAGAAGGGGTTTCCGGCCCGCCGCCCGCCCGCCCGCCGCCCGCCCACCGGGGTCCGGCGGGGCAGACCGGAGAGGCGTCCGGTGGTCTCCAGGAGGGTCTGGAGCGGCATCCGGCGCAGGACCGGATTCCCGATCCGGCGCAGGACCGGATTCCCGATCCGGCGCAGGACCGGATTCCCGATCCGGCGCAGGACCGGATTCCCGATCCGGCGCTGGAACGCCGTGGCCGCCCGGTACGTGCGTTCGGCGCGAGAAGTCATCGTGCGTCGAGCCTACCGGCGGCCGAGGAATATCGGGTTGGTGAATCCGGCCAGGGCGCCGGGCAGCGGTCCGGCGGCCGTCTCGTGCCGCAGTTCGGCGCGTACGTAGGCGGCGTACGACGGTGTGGTGCGCCACTCCACCACGCCCGCCCCGGACACCGGCAGCGGGGCACTGGTGTGCAGCACGCCCTGGTCGGTGACGAACCGTACGGTGCAGCGCGGGGCGCCGGTGACCTCCAGGCGGACGGTGACCGGGGTGTCCTCGTCCACCCGCAACCGCTCGCCGATTCCGGCGTGTTCGCCGCGCCCGCCGGACGCGGTGAAGCCGAGGGACAGCCTGCTGGACTCGGCGATGTACGAGCGGCCCGCGCGGATGCCGTCCTGGACGGCCTCCCGGGTGAGGTCGTCGGCGAGGACCACGGTCTGCGGGCTGCCGACGACGTCCGGGTCGCGGTGGGCGTCGCTGCTGCCCATCGCCGGGATCCAGTCGCGGCCGTCGCGTCCGTCTCTCACGGACGCCACCAGCATGCCGTCCCAGTCGGCCAGCGCCACCTCGTCGTCGGGCGTGTACGGGCCGTTCCACACCTCCACGGCGTCCGCCTCGCCGAAGCCGAACTTCCAGGTGCAGCCGACGCAGGTGGCGTGCGGATGGGCGGGGACGACCAGGCCGCCGGCGCGGCGGATCTGCCGGGCGAACCGGCCGAAGCGGTTGTCGCGGGCGCGGTAGCGCCAGTCGACGAACGTGCCGGGGTCCGTGCCGATCGCGACGACGTGCCCGTTGCGGGTGGTGACCTCCTCGCCCAGCAGCACCAGCAGGTCGTCACCCGCCGCCTCGGCCCAATGGGCGTGCGCCGAGTGCGTGTTGTGCTCGCTGCTGTTGATGAAGTCCAGCCCGGCCGCGCGGGCGAGCGCGGCGATCTCGGCGGGGGTGCGGCGGCCGTCGGAGTACCAGGAGTGCAGGTGGCAGTCGCCCCGGTACCAGGCCCGCCCCCGCCCCCTGGCCCGCTCCGGCGGATACACCGGACGCACGGTCTCGCCGGGCTCCCCGTAGGTCAGCGTCACGGTGATCTCGTACGACAGTCCCTGCGGGGCCACGGTGTACGGGCCCAGCGCGATGTGCCAGGTGCCCTCGCGCACCGGGCCGGGGAGGTAGCCGGGGGTGGCGTCGTCGGCGCGGAGGAAGAACTCCGTGCGCGCCCCGCCCGACCAGCCCCGGAAGCCCCGGCCGCCCAGCTCGGTGCCGCGCTCGTCGAAGATGCCGATGTCGAGGGCGTTGCCGGTGGTGCCGGCCGGCACGGTGGGCCGGTCGTAGGTGTAGGCGACCTTGATCTCGCGGACGCCGTCGGGCACCTCGACGGGGACGTACACGAAGTCGGGGGCGCCCGGCGGGAGGGTGCCGCGCACCGTCCTCGTCTCCCGGCCGTCCCGGTCCGCCGCGGAAGCGAAGCTCACGCTTCCCCACGTAAGTGCGGCGGCGGCGCCCGTCATGAACACGGCGCGCCGCCCGATCCCGCTCTGATGCTCCTCGCACATGCTGCTGCTCCCAGGGTGTCGGATGGTGACAGGGCTTGGGTGGTGCAGGGGTCGGTGCGGTGCAACCCTTGTATGGAGCGGTGAACTGCCGTGTAAGAGAAGGGAATCGACAGCAGACCATGAGATTCGCCTGGTTCGTCTGGCTCGTCCGGCACATCAACGAGTTCGGTTTCAGTCAGGGCCCCGTGAAAGGTGCGATCGGAACGGTCGCCGTGCTGCTCACCGCCGTGCTGCTCGGTTTCGCGCTGCGCCGCCACCGGCCGGCCGACCTGGCCGTCGGCGGCTTCACGGCGGTCGCGGGGATCGGCTGGCTGGCCTTCCACTGAGCGGGGCGCGCGGAGCGGAGGGGACGCCGGGGCGGAATGCCGACCGGTCGGTATGGACAGATGGGAGCCGCGCGGGTATTGATGGGTCCGTCGTCCGCGTACGAAAGGCCGCTCATGCGCATCGCCGTCACGATCTTCCTCACCGACGAGACGATCACCCCGGTCCGGCTCGCCCGTGAGCTGGAGCAGCGCGGGTTCGCCGGGCTGTACCTGCCGGAACACACGCACATCCCCGTCGAGCGGACCAGCCCGTATCCGGCGGGCGGCGAGCTGCCGCGGGAGTACGGCCGCACGCTCGACCCCTTCGTCGCGCTCGGGCAGGCCGCCGCCGTCACCGAACGGCTGGGGCTCGGCACCGGCATCACGCTCGCCGCGCAGCACGACCCGATCGACCTGGCCAAACAGGTCGCGACGCTGGACCACCTCTCCGGCGGCCGGTTCACGCTGGGGCTCGGCTTCGGCTGGAACGTCGAGGAGGCCGCCGACCACGGGGTGGAGTGGCGGACCCGGCGTGAGCTGGTGCGGGACCGGATGGGGCTGATGCGGGCGCTGTGGGCGGAGGAACCGACGGCGTACGAAGGGGAGTTCGGGAGCGTGCGGGCGAGCTTCGCGCATCCCAAGCCGGTGCGGAAGCCGCGCGGTCCTGTGATCGGGCCGCGCACGCTGGTCGGCGGGGCGGCGGGACCGAAGCTGTTCGCACACATCTGCGAGTACGCCGACGGCTGGCTGCCGATCGGCGGGCGGGGCCTGACGGAGGCGCTGCCCGCGCTGCGCACCGCCTGGGCCGACGCGGGCCGCGACCCCGGCGCCCTCCAGGTCGTGCCGTACGCCGTGCGCCCCACCGCGGGCAAGCTGGCGCACTTCGCGGAGCTGGGCGTCGAGGAGGTCGTGGTGCAGCTGCCGCCGGAGGGGGAGGCGGGGGTGCTGCGGGCACTGGACGCGTTCCAGCCGTTCGTGAGCGGAGCGGACGGAGCGGACGGGCAAGGGACCTGATCAGTCCGAACGTATGCTCAAAGAATGACGACTTCCGTGACCACCGGAACCGGCGGCCCCACCGAGAACTCCCTGCGGCGCGCCCTCAGACGCGCCCGGGACGGCGTCTCCCTGGACGTCTTTGAGGCGGCGGTCCTGCTCCAGGCGCGCGGTGAGCACCTTCAGGACCTCTCCGCGTCGGCCGCCCGGGTGCGGGACGCGGGGCTCGAGGCGGCGGGGCGGCCCGGTGTCATCACGTACTCCAAGAGCGTCTTCGTCCCGCTGACCCGGTTGTGCCGGGACAAGTGCCACTACTGCACGTTCGTCACCGTGCCCGGCAAGCTGCGCCGGGCCGGGCACGGGATGTTCATGTCGCCGGACGAGGTGCTGGACATCGCCCGCGAGGGCGCCGCCGCCGGCTGCAAGGAAGCCCTCATCACCCTCGGCGACAAGCCCGAGGACCGCTGGCCCGAGGCGCGCGAGTGGCTCGACGCGCACGGCTACGACGACACGATCGCCTACGTCCGCGCCATCTCCATCCGCATCCTGGAGGAGACGGGACTCCTCCCGCACCTCAACCCGGGCGTCCTGACCTGGACCGACTTCCAGCGCCTCAAGCCGGTCGCGCCCTCCATGGGCATGATGCTGGAGACGACGGCGACCCGCCTGTGGTCCGAGCCCGGCGGCCCGCACCACGGCTCCCCGGACAAGGAGCCCGCCGTACGGCTGCGGGTGCTCGAGGACGCGGGCCGCTCCTCGGTCCCCTTCACGTCCGGCATCCTCATCGGCATCGGCGAGACCTACGAGGAGCGCGCCGAGTCGCTGTTCGCGCTGCGGAAGATCTCCCGCGCCCACCACGGCATCCAGGAACTGATCATCCAGAACTTCCGCGCCAAGCCGGACACCGCGATGCGCGGCATGCCGGACGCGGAACTCGACGAGCTGGTCGCCACGGTCGCCGTCGCCCGGCTCGTCCTCGGCCCCTCCGCCTGTCTCCAGGCTCCGCCGAACCTGGTCGACGCCGAGTACGGACGCCTGATCGCGGCCGGCATCGACGACTGGGGCGGGGTCTCCCCGCTCACCATCGACCACGTCAACCCCGAGCGCCCCTGGCCGCGGATCGACGAACTGGCCGAGAAGTCCCGGGCGGCCGGCTTCGAGCTGCGCGAACGCCTCTGCGTCTACCCGGAGTTCGTGCGACGGGGCGAGCCGTGGCTGGACCCGCGGCTGCGTCCGCACGTGGCCGCGCTCGCCGATCCCGCCACGGGCCTGGCACGCCCCGGCGCCCTCCCCCAGGGGCTGCCCTGGCAGGAGCCGGACGAGGCGTTCACCGCGACCGGCCGCACCGACCTGCACCGCACCATCGACACCGAGGGCCGGACGTCCGACCGCCGCGACGACTTCGACGAGGTGTACGGCGACTGGGACGCCCTGCGCGAGGCCGCCGCCCCCGGCATGGTCCCGCAGCGCATCGACACCGACGTCCGCGAGGCCCTGCGCACGGCGGCCGACGACCCGACGAAGCTGACCGACGCGGAGGCGCTGGCGCTGCTGCACGCGGACGGCCCGGCGCTGGACGCGCTGTGCCGGGTGGCGGACGACGTGCGGAAGTCGGTGGTGGGCGACGACGTGACGTACATCGTCACCCGCAACATCAACTTCACCAACGTCTGTTACACCGGCTGCCGCTTCTGCGCCTTCGCGCAGCGCCGTACGGACGCGGACGCCTACACGCTCTCGCTCGACCAGGTCGCCGACCGCGCCCGGCAGGCGTGGGACGTGGGCGCGGTGGAGGTCTGCATGCAGGGCGGCATCCACCCCGACCTGCCCGGGACGGCGTACTTCGACATCGCGAGGGCGGTGAAGGAACGCGTCCCCGGCATGCACGTGCACGCCTTCTCCCCGATGGAGGTCGTCAACGGCGCGACCCGCACCGGCATGTCGATCCGGGAGTGGCTGACGGCGGCGAAGGAGGCCGGTCTGGACACCATCCCCGGCACGGCGGCGGAGATCCTCGACGACGAGGTCCGCTGGATCCTGACCAAGGGGAAACTCCCGGCGGCGACCTGGACCGAGGTGGTCACCACGGCCCACGAGCTGGGCATCCGCTCGTCCTCGACGATGATGTACGGTCACGTCGACCAGCCCCGCCACTGGCTGGGCCACCTGCGCACCCTGGCGGGCATCCAGCAGCGGACCGGCGGTTTCACGGAGTTCGTGACCCTTCCCTTCGTGCACACCAACGCCCCCGTCTACCTGGCGGGCATCGCCCGCCCGGGTCCGACGGTCCGGGACAACCGCGCGGTCACGGCGATGGCCCGCCTCCTGCTGCACCCGCACATCCCCAACATCCAGACGAGCTGGGTGAAACTGGGCGCGGAGGGCGCGGCGGAGATGCTCCGCTCCGGCGCGAACGACCTCGGCGGCACGCTGATGGAGGAGACGATCTCGCGGATGGCGGGCTCGTCGTACGGTTCCTACAAGTCGGTCAAGGACCTGATCGCGGTCGCGGAGGCCGCGGGCCGCCCGGCGAAGCCCCGTACCACCCTGTACGGCGAGGTGCCGGAGGAGCGCCGTCGTACGGCGGAGGCGTCGGACGGTCACCTGCCGGAGCTGTTGCCGGTCCTGGACTGAGACGGGCCGGGGAAGCGCGGGTGCTGGCAGTAGGATGATCCGAACCGCGTTCGATCGGGACCCGCGGCCTTCGGACCGCAACCCGAGGCCTTCGACCGGGACCCGTAGCTGAGGAGATGCGTACCGGTGCCTGCCCGTCTTCCTTCGTGGGCCTGGGTGACCGGGCTGACCACGGGGGCGATTGCCGCGGTGGCGGTCCTGGCCGTCCAGGCGGACCAGGGGACGAAGCCCACCGCCGCCACGACCCGGCCGAGCGCGTCGGCGACGGCGGACGCGAAACCGTCCGCCGAGCCGGAGGAGAAGGAGTCGGCGGCGGTACCGGCCGACTCGGGCACCGGCCGCCGGATCGTCTACTCCCTCGGTGCGAAGCGGGTCTGGCTGGTCGACGCCAGCGACGCCCCCCGCCGCTCCTTCGCGGTCTGGCCGGGCACGGTCGCCCCGGACCCCGGCACGTACACGATCGGCAAGCGCACCGAGGCCACCACCGGCAGCGACGGCGTCCCGGTCGAGCACATCATGTACTTCGCCCAGAAGTCCGGTGTCTTCGTCGCCTTCTCCAACGCGGTCGACGGCTCCTCGCCCCCGCCCGCCGACCCGGGCGCGCAGACGGGCGGCATCCGCGTCGCCAAGCCCGACGGCAAGGCCCTGTGGACCTTCGGCGCGGCGGGCACGACGGTACGGGTCGTCGAGTAGCCGGGGCGGACTCAGACCTTCTCGGCCACCACGCGTGGATGCGCGGCGGTGAGCAGGCCGATGTCCTCCACGTCGGACGTCAGGACGGTCACCTTGCCCGGGTGGTGCAGGGCGGTCGCGCAGAGCATGGCGTCGATGGCGTACTTGTGGCCGTGCAGTCCGGCGGCACGCAGCAGGGCGGCAGCGGACTGGGCGAGTGCCTGGGTGACCGGCTCCACGCGCAGCCGCGAGAGCGTCCATCGCAGCGCGGCATCGTTGATCCTCGGATGGATCACCTCGACCAGGACCGACGCCGAGGTGATCACCGGCAGATCCGCCTCCCGAGCGGCCGTCAGCCACTCGTGCACCTCGCGGTCCCGCTGTACGGCCTTGGCCAGCCCTTCACTGTCCAGGACGAGGGCACCGCTCACGCGGCGGCCCCCGCGCCGGAACCCTCCCCGGTGAGCCTGGCGCGCTTGGCCGCCACGGCGCCCGGGTCCGCGGGCCCGTGGACCTCCTCGAAGGAGGCGATCAACTCGTCCAGCTGGTCCCGCTCGATCTGCCGCTGAGCCGCCCTCTCCAGGTACGCCGAGACACCCCGCTTGCCGACCCGCTCACGGATCGCCTGCAGGGTGCCGGCGGTGAGGGTGATGGAGACGCCGCTGCTGGGGCCGTCGCCGGGAGGGAATTCGGTGTCGTCGTCAGCCATGACCCCATTATGGCATCGCAAATGCCATAAGTGTGCTGGTCAGTCATTCCTCGAGCTCGGCGAGGATGCGTGCTGTCGCGCGCCACTCGACGACGACTCGATGGACATCGGCGTGGGGATCCCGGCCGGGCGCATCGTCCATGGCTCCGAGGAGTTCGGCCGCGAACTCCTCCCGCTCGGCTGCCGACAGATGACGGACCCACGGGAAGGCCGAGGGGGAGCACGCGCAGGAGGGCTGCGCGAGCCGCCCCCGCGGAGAAGGCGCTCATGGGAAGGGGCACGGGGTGAAGGTGCTGCGGCCCCTCAGCGGGCGTCGTGCCTTTCGGTGTGCGTCACCGGCAGGTGGTTGACCAGCAGGACCACGCCGCTGAGGACGAAGACGCGCAGGGCCGCGTCCAGGCCGTTCCAGTCCTCCGACTGCCACATCGCGAACCACTCGCCGCCGATCGCCATGAAGCCGGCGCCGAAGAGGAGCATCACCATCAGCAGGCCGTAGGTGGAGACGCGGCGGGCGCGCGGGTGGTCGTGGCGGGCCCAGAGCCAGGTGCCGTAGATGAGGACCAGTGCGGCGGTCGTCTCCCAGACGATGATCGCGACGTACGCGGCGTCCTGCACGCCCTCGTTCGTGATCGCGCGCCACATCAGGTCGTCGTCCTTGAACGTGGTGTCCATCGCGAGGACATGCCGGACGAAGTCCTGGTTCGTGCCGAAGTCCGTGATGTTGCCGAGGGCGACCAGCGCCATGTAGAGGGCGACGGAGGCGGTGAGGAGCGTGGCGGCGAGGGGCAGCGCCCCGCGTGCGGTCGTGGTGGGCATGCCTTCTTCCTTCCCCGTAACGGACGTTGCCTCCCCTGCCTGTTGGGCGAGAATGGGGCGCGTCGGATTCCGGGGTGAGGGGACGTTCGCGTGGCGCAGGCACGGTCGTCGATGCAGCAGTTGATCCAGCGGCGCAGGCGCGCCGGACTGGTGGCCCGCAGCGCCGAACGCGAGCTGTTCCGGGGAAACTTCGACACCGCGCCCGAGGACGGGCGGCACCGCTTCCTGTTCCACGTGCACGGCAACGCGGGCGTCGGAAAGACGTTCCTGGTCCGGGAGTTCGAGCAGATCGCCCGGGAACGGGGGGCGCTGACGGCGTACGTCGACGAGAGCGCCGGCTGCGTGCCCGAGGTGCTGGCCGCGGTGTGCCGTCAGGCCGGCGACCAGGGGCACCGCTTCAAGGAGCTGGACAAGCTCCTGCTCGCGCACCGCGAACGGCGCCATGAGGCGGAGCTCGCCGCTCTCGCCGCGCTGGATCCGGCCCCGGAGGGCGGCCCGTCGGCGGGCAGCATGGCGCTCGCCCGGGCGGGACTGGCCGGCCTCGGACTGATACCGGGCGTCGGTGCCTTCACCGGCGCCGTCGATCCGGGCCAACTCGCCCAGGGCACCGACCGGTTGCGTGCCACCCTCGGCGCACGCTTCCGCAGCCACGAGGACGTGCGGCTCGTCCTCTCCCCGGAGAGCGTCCTCACCCCGGTGCTGGCGAAGGAACTCACCGACGCGGCCTCCTCGGTGCCGTGGATCGTGCTGTTCTTCGACACCTACGAGCGGACCGGTCCGTTTCTCGACGGCTGGCTGCACGACATCATGACGACCGACCGCCACGGCACCCTGCCCGCCACCGTGATCGTCGTGACCGCCGGCCAGCGCCCCTTCGACGCCGCCCGCTGGGGCGGCTTCGCGGATTTCATGACCGCCGTGCCGCTCGCACCGTTCACCGACGCGGAGGCGCGTGAACTGCTCGCCGACCGGGGCGTCACGGCGGAACCGGTCGTCACCGAGGTCCTGCGGCTCACCGGCGGTCTCCCGGTCCTGGTCTCCACCCTCGCCGGGACCCGGCCCGCCGGACCCGACGACGTGCACGACCCGAGCGCGACGGCGGTCGAACGGTTCCTGAAGTGGGAGCCGGAACCCGCGCGCAGGGCCGCCGCGGTCTGGGGCGCGCTGCCGCGCTGGCTGGACGCGGACGTGTTCCGGGCGGCGGCCGACTGCCCGGAGGAACAGCGCGACGAGTTGTACGACTGGCTGGGCGGGCTGGCGTTCACCGACGAGCGCGCGGCGCGGCTCCGCTACCACGATGCCGTGCGCGCCCCGATGCTGCGGTGGCAGCGCACCCGCTCCCCGCGCGGGTGGGCGGAACGGCACCGGCATCTGGCCGGGACGTTCCGCCGGTGGCGTGAGGAGGGCGAGGCCGGGCGGGCCGCCGGGGAGCTGTGGGCGGACGAGGAGTGGCGGGAACTGCGGCTGGCGGAGTCGTACCACCTGCTGTGCGCCCGGGAGCCCGGGGCGCCGCAGGTGGTGATCCGGGAGCTGGTCGAGGCCTGCGGGCAGGGTGGGGCCGTGGCCGAGCGGTGGGTACGGCTGCTGGAGGACGCGGGCCGGGACGCGGACCTGGAGACGGTGACCGGCTGGTGGCGGGAGCTGTCCGGGGCGCTCGGGGAGGGCGGCCCGGGAGCCGTCCTGGACCGGCTGCTGCGTCTGCTGCCCGAACCGCCCGCCGATCACCCGGTGGGGCGCGATCGGGCGGACTCGCGGTGGCGTCGTGAGACGTCGCCGGTGGCCGGCGACGACGCCGACCTGCTGGGGAGCCCGTGGCCGGGCGGCCTCATCGTCGCCGGTGCGGGGTCGTATGGTGCGGACGGTGCGGGGTCGTATGGTGCGGACGGTGCGGGGTCGTACGGCGCGGACGGTGCGGGGTCGTACGGCGCGGACGGTGCGGGGTCGTACGGCGCGGACGGTGCGGGGTCGTACGGCGCGGACGGTGCGGGGGTGCACGGTGCGGACGGTGCGGGGGTGCACGGTGCGGACGGTGAGCCGGCGGTGCCCGGGACCGGTGACATGGGCCTCGGTGCCGTGCTCTCCTCCTCACTGGCGGCCCGGCTCCACCGCGGCAAGGCCGTCCTGGCCGCGGCCCGGGGCGACTACCCGGCCGCCGTCGCCCACCTGAGGCACGCGGTCCGGCTGGCGCCCCGGGACGCCGGCCTCTTCGCCCTGCTGGGCGAGTACCGCCGTGTCCTGCGCCGCCACTCGGCGGCGGTGCGGGACCTGCGCACGGCGCTCACCCTGGATCCGGGGCACGCCTACGCCTGGGCCTCCCTCGGCGCCACCCGGCTCGCCCTCGGCGCCCCGGCCGCCGCGCTCATCGCACTGGACCGCGCCCTGGAACTCGACCACGACTACCCCTGGGCGCTGATCCGCCGGGCCCGCGTGTGGCGGGAACTCGGCGAACCCGGACGCCGGCTCGCCGACCTCGACCGGGCCGTCGCCCTGCAGCCCGACTCCCCGTGGGCCCACTGCGAACGCGGCGACGCGCTCCGTGCCGCCGGGCGCGACGAGGAGGCGCTCGTCGCGTACGACCTCGCCCTGAGCCTCGACCCCGAGTACAGGTCGGCGTACGCGAGCCGGGGCGTGTCCCGCTTCAACCTCGGCCGTCCCGCCGAGGCCCTGGCCGACCTGGACCGTGCCCTGGAACTCGACCCCGCCTACGAATGGGCGCGCACCCAGCGGGACGCGGTCGTACGTCACCGCGACGGCTGACATCGCCCTGCCCGACCACCTCCGATCACTCACTTCACACGCCTCACACCCCGCGTACCGAATCACCCCCTGAACCGACCGTCCCCGTTCGATTACAGTGCTGGCACCGCACATACGGACGAGGTCCCGGGAGGTCGGGGTGGGCGGTACCGCCGGGCCCGTGTGGGGGCGTCGCGAGCAGCAGGACTTCCGCAGCCGGGTGCGCGGGACGCTGCTCGGGGTCGCCCTCGGTGACGCGCTGGGCGCGCCCGTGGACGGGGTGACGGCCGACGGGATACGGGAGGCGTACGGCGCGGAGGGTCTCGCCGATCTCGCCCCCGCCCACGGCCGGCGCGGTGCCGTCACCCACCACACCCAGCTCACCCTCTTCTCCGTGGACGGCCTGATCCGCGCCCAGGTACGGCGCGACACCGGCGCCTGGCACCCGCCGACCGACCTGCACCGGGCGTATCTGCGCTGGGCCGCCACCCAGCGGGACTGGGGGCCGGACGAGCGGCGCGAGGACGACGGCTGGCTGGCGCGCGAGGAGTGGCTGTACGCCCGCCGGGACCCCGCCCGCACGCTGCTGCTGGGGCTCGGGGACGAGACGATGGGGACGCTCGAGGCGCCCAAGAACCCCGGCGCGGCGGGGCCCGAAGCCGCCGCCAGGTCCGCGCCGTTCGGGCTGCTCGTCGGCTGGGAGCCGCAGCTCGTGGCGCAGCTCGCCGTGGAGTGCGCGGCGCAGACCCACGGCCACCCGGTCGCCTGCCTGGCGGCGGGCGCGTACGCCGTGATCGTGCACGCGCTGGCCCGGGGCGAGAGCCTGGACACGGCCGTGCAGCGGGCGCTCGCGCTGCTGGCCGCCCGGCCGGGCCATCAGCCGGTGTCGGACGCGCTCCAGCACGCGCTGGGTGCCGTGCGGCAGGGGATGCCCACCCCGGAGCGGGTCACGGAGCTGGTCGGGAACGCCACCGCCGAGGGGCTGCTCGCCGCCGCCGTGTACTGCGCGCTGGTGGGGGAGGACGTACGGCAGGGGCTGTGCCTGGCCGTGAACCACGACGGGCCCAGCGCCGCCGCCGGGGCGCTGGCCGGCGGGCTGCTCGGGGCGCTGCACGGCGAGACGGCCCTCCCGCCGGCCTGGCTGGCCGAGCTGGAGGGCCGTCCCACGATCCTGGAACTCGCCGACGACTTCGCGATGGAGATGACCCAGGGCCCCGCACTGCACGGACCCGCCGGCGCGTCCCCCGCCTGGCTGACGAGGTACCCGCGGGGCGCCTGAGGGGCCGGCTACCCGAGAGGCCGCTGGTCCTTCACCCGGGCGGTCTCCTCCGCGGGAGCCGGGACCGCCGCCGCGGCCGAGTCGTCGTCGCCGTCGGTGTTGACGGTCTCGATGACCGCCATCCGCTCCGGGGTGTCCTCCGGCTTCACGTAACCGATCAGGACGTAGAGGACCAGCGAGACCGCCAGCGGGATGGAGACCTGGTACTCCAGCGGTACGCCGCCGTCGACGGCCCAGTGGATCGGGTAGTTCACCAGCCAGAAGGCCAGCAGGCCCAGCCCCCAGCTGGTGAGCGCCGCGGTCGGGCCGGAGCGGCGGAACGGCCGCAGCAGGCCCAGCATCATCGGGATGGCGATCGGGCCCATGAGACCGGCCACCCACTTGATGACGACCGTGATGATGTCCTTGAAGGCCGGCGAGTTGACCTGGGTCGCGACGGCCATGGACAGGCCGAGGAAGACCACCGTCGTGATCCGGGCCGCGAGCAGGCCGGACCGCTCGCCCCACGTCCGTGCCTTCGCCGACAGCACCGGCGCCACGTCACGGGTGAAGACGGCCGCGATGGCGTTGGCGTCCGAGGAGCACATGGCCATCGTGTGGGAGAAGAAGCCGACGATGACCAGGCCCAGCAGGCCGTGCGGCAGCAGTTGCTCGGTCATCAGGGCGTAGGAGTCGGAGCCGTCCGCCTTCTGGGACTCCACCAGCAGCGGCGACATCCACATCGGGAAGAACAGGATCACCGGCCAGACCAGCCACAGCACCGCGGACAGCCGTGCCGAGCGCTCCGCCTCGCGGGCGTTGGGGGTGGCCATGTAGCGCTGGGCCTGGTTGAGCATGCCGCCGTTGTACTCGAACAGCTTGATGAACAGGAACGCCAGCAGGAAGACCGTGCCGTACGGTCCGACCAGCGGCTCCCCGTGGCCCTGGAGCTCCGGCTCGTCCCACGCCCCGAAGAAGCCGCCGTGGTCGCCGAGTTCGATCACCACCGCGACGAACATCGCGATGCCGGCAAGGAGCTGGATGATGAACTGGCCGAGCTCGGTCAGCGCGTCCGCCCACAGGCCGCCGATGGTGCAGTAGATCGCCGTGACGACGCCGGTGATGAGGATGCCCTGGTTGAGCGAGACGCCGGTGAACACCGACAGCAGGGTGGCGATGGCCGCCCACTTCGCGCCCACGTCCACGATCTTCAGCAGCATGCCGGACCAGGCCAGCGCCTGCTGCGTCTTCAGGTCGTAGCGGTTCTTCAGGTACTCCAGCGGTGAGGCGACGTGGAGCCGGGAGCGCAGCCGGTTGATCCGCGGGGCGAACAGCTTCGACCCGATGGCGATGCCGAAGGCGATGGGGAACGACCAGGTGACGAAGGACGTCACGCCGTAGGTGTAGGCGATGCCGGCGTAGCCGGTGAACATCACCGCGCTGTACCCCGACATGTGGTGGGAGATGCCGGAGAGCCACCAGGGCATCTTGCCGCCGGCCGTGAAGAAGTCGCTGACGTTGTCCACCCGCTTGTGCGACCAGACACCGATGGCGACCATCACGGCGAAGTAGCCGATGAGAACCGCCCAGTCGAGACCGTTCATGTCCCCCCTTCCAGGGTCCGCCTTGTGAACTCCACTCAGCTGGTTGGCACTTCGCCTGAGCGGGGTAGGGACGAGGAGGGCCGCGAAGTGCCCGCTCATCGTGGGCGTTATGGCGCGATCATGACAATAAAGCGTCAGGTCAAGAGCGGGTAAAATGTTCGCCTTGGTGATTTTGGTTCAGTGATGTGAACACCCTGTCGGGTGGACCGGTCCGCCGTCGCCGGTGCGCGGACGGTCGCTCGGGTTGACGGCCCTCCAACTGCGGGGTCCCTGCTGCCAACGGTCGGTGGTCGATTAGCGTCTACATGAAGCGAGACCCTCCCGTACGAGTCGAATGGATAGCCGCAGTGGCCTTCGCCGAGCTGAGCCCGCACCGCCCTGCCCTGCGCGACAAGTCCATGCGGGATCGCCGGTCCTGGTACGAGCGTCACCGCGTCCCTCTCACCGTCCTGGTGTGTTCCCTGCCGCTGTACGGCGTGTGGGGAGCGGTGTTCGCGACGGGCGGCGGCGACCTGGCGGCGCAGGTCGCGTGGGCCGAGTTCGCGAGGATGTATCCGGGCTACGCCTACAACCTGTTCTGGTACGGCGGCCTGCACGCGGCGAACTACAGCGTGATCTCGCCGTACCTGATGGCGGCCCTGGGAGTGGTCCCCGTCACCCTGCTGTCGGGACTCACGGCGTCGTGGCTCGCCGGCGCGGTGGTCCAGCGCACGGGAGTGCGCAGACCCGTCTGGCCCGCGCTGGTGGTGATGTTCTCCCTGTGGTGCCAGGTGGTGTCCGGACGCTCGACCTTCATGCTCGGCAGTGCCTTCGCCATGGGCGCCGTGCTCGCGGTGGTCAGCGGGCGCGGCGGCCGGTACCTCACGGCGGCGGCTCTGGCCGCGGCACTGGCCACGATGGGGAGCCCGGTCGCCGGGTTGTTCCTCCTCGTGGTGGGAGCCGGCTACCTGCTCACGCGCGAGTGGGGCCGCGCCCTCGCGCTGATCCTGCCGCCGGTCGCCGTGGTCGCCACGACCACGCTGCTCTTTCCGTTCGAGGGCGAGCAGCCCATGGCGTTCGCCCGGATATGGCCGCCCGTCCTGCTGTGCGCGGTGATCATCCTGGTGGCGCCGAAGGCCTGGCGGCTGCTGCGGTACAGCGCCGCCGTGTACGCACTCGGAGTGGTGCTCTGCTACCTGATCGCGTCGCCGATCGGCACGAACGTCGAACGCCTCACGGAGTTGGCGGCGCCCGCCGCCCTGCTCGCCATAGCGATGTACCGGTGGGACGGCCGTGCGGGGGACAGCCGTGCAGGGGACAGCCGTGCGGGGGACAGCCGTGCGGGGGACGGCACGCCGCCCGCCCGGCGCTCACTCGGCCGACTCACGCCCGGGCGGCGGAAGGTGGGCTGCGCGGTGGCCCTGGCCCTGGCCCTGACCTGGTTGTCCGGCAAGACGATCGCCGACATAGTCACCAACACCAAGGTGCCCGAGTGGGCCGTCAAGACCGACGGTGTCGTCAACGAGCTCGAGCGGCTGGACGCCGAGCGGACGAGGGTCGAGGTGGTACCGGCCCGCGACCACCGGGAGGCCGCCATCCTCGCGCCCCACATCAACATGGCGCGCGGCTGGAACCGCCAGGCCGACGTGGAGCGCGGCCGCCTCTTCTACGAGGGGCACGGCGGGACCGAGGTGCCCGAGGGCACCTTCACCTCCAAGGCCTACAGCGACTGGCTCTCCCAGTGGGCCGTGGGCTTCGTCGTCCTCGTCAACGGTGAGCCGGACGGCCCCGCGAAGCTGGAGCACGCGCTGGTGAGCAGCGAGCCGGACTATCTGGACCTGGTGTGGGAGGACGCCAACTGGAAGATCTACCGGGTGAAGAACGCGACTCCGCTCGTCGACGAACCCGCCTCGGTGGTGAGTTCCGACGGCGCCAACCTCGTCGTCCGCATGCCGCGGCCCGGCACGGTCACCGTGCGGATCGCCTACTCGCCCTGGCTGTGGGCGGACAACGGCTGCCTGGCCGACGAGGGCGAGTTCACCCGGCTGACGGTCCAGGAGGCGGGTGACGTCCGGATCAGCTCCCTGTACGGCGGGCCGTCCCGCGAGAAGCCGCTGGAGTGCGAGGAGACGGAGCGGTGACGCGGGCCGCGGGCGTGGTGGCGCGCCCGTAGCCCGGGGAGTGGGTTCGAGGACCCGGCGGGCGGACGCCGGCCAGGCCTTCCTGGTCGCCTTCAGCGCACGGAAGGAAGCGGCGTCGGCTGTGACGATGCCACGCTGGATCCTCGTCTCGACGGCGGACCGGACCGCCACGACCCCGGTCTCCTCCTTTCCTGTCCGCGGCGCGCCGGCCGCAGCTTCTGCGGGATCAGGGCGGTCACGGTGGCCACCCTGGCCCAGGGCGACGGCTTCGGGGCCGCCACGCGCACGGTGAACGGCCGGGACGGGACGGAAGGTGTGAAGACTGGTCAGGTCTCTCAACTCGGTCATGCGGTTTCCCCCCTGGTGTGTGACGAGGCGGTTCTGTGACCGTTGGTGATCACGTTGGTGCCAGAGGTGACCAAAGCGCTCGCTGCTGACGTTTGACCATGTAATTGCATAGGTCAACGAAATGGGGGGCGCGCCGCGGCGGCCGGGGCCGGATGCGGAGGAACAGAACAGCGCCCTGTCCGGTCCACGCGGACCGGACAGGGCGCTCGATGTGTCGGAGCGGATCAGGTGAGACGCGTCAGCTTGTCCGTGAAGCCGGGCTCCACCAGGTCTTCCCGCAGGGCGACCGGCACCTTGACGGCGCCGCCCGTGCCGTCGCCCACGGTGAGCGTGCCCACCTCGGTGCCGGCCTTCGCGGTGTGCGGTACGTCGGACGGCGCGAACGACAGCTTCACCGTCAGCCCGGCCCAGCCGACCGCCGGGACGTCCTTGGTCGCCACGACCGGGGTCCGGCCGCCCATCCTGTCGTCCACGTACCCGACGACGTCGCCCTTCTTCACGATCTTCGCCGAGGTGATCGCGTCCTGGGCGGCGAGCAGCGCCGTCTCGCTGACGGCGTTGACCGTGTCGATGATCGGCGCCTTGTGCTGGCCGAGGATCGCGCCGACCACGGTGACGGTCTCGCCGCCGGCCTCCTTCGTCGCCGCGAACAGCAGGTTGCCGCCGGCCTTGGTGGTGGAGCCGGTCTTGATGCCGAGGGCGTTGTTGTAGGGGACCAGCGTGTTGTAGTTGCGGTGCTTCGTGCCCGACGGGTCGATCCACTCCGGCAGCTTGGTGATCTCCATCAGCGCGGGCATCTTCACCAGCTCGTTGCCCAGCTTCACCTGGTCCTCGGCGGTGGAGACGGTCGTCTCCTTCAGCCCGGAGGCGTCGGTGTACGTCGTGTTCTCCATCCCGAGCTCCTTGGCGGTGTCGTTCATCTTCTGGATGAACTCCGCCTCGCTGCCGGCGTCCCAGCGGGCCAGCAGCCGCGCGATGTTGTTGGCCGACGGAATCATGATCGCCGAGATGGCCTGACGCAGGGTGAGCTTGTCGCCCTCCTTGACGGTGTTGAGGGTGGACTCGCCCTCCGAGTCGTAGCCGCCCTCCTTCTCGGCCGTGGCGTCGACGGGGACGTCGGGACCCTCCTCGCCCGACTTCAGCCGGTGGTCCTTGAGGACGACGTACGCCGTCATCGCCTTGGCGACGGACCCGATCGCGACCGGCTTCTGGTCGCCGTAACCGTCCATCGTGCCGATGCCGTTGACATCCATCCAGCCCTGGCCCTCGCCCGGCCACGGCAGGGAGACCTTGCCGCCCTCGAAGGTGTACGAGTCCTCCGCGGTGAGCGTCAGCGCGGCCGCCGGCAGCGGGCGCATGGCCTGAACGACTGCAAACACGATCACCAGGAGCAGGACCAGCGGCGTCCAGATCTTGACCCGTCGCACGGCGGTCCGCAGCGGGGTCTGCGGGGGCGGCGGGGTGTTGGTCAGCTCGGCCAGCAGGTCCAGCGGCGGCCTGGGCGGCAGCGGCTGCTGCGTGGTCCGCTCGGGGCCGACCTGCGGGAGGGAGGTGGTGGCCCCGGCGGGGGCGGCAGGGGTGGCGGGGGCGGCGGGGGTGGCGGGAGGTTTGCGGACGCCAAGGTCCTCGTCCCGCTTGAGCGCGACGAACTTGCTGGTCCGCTCGGCCGCGGCCTCGCGGCCCGCGTCGCCCAGCTTGAGCATGGTGGTGGGCTGGTCCACGGCCGGCGCGGAGGGCCGCCCGGTCCGGAAGACAGCGGTGGGCTGATCGACGGGGCCCCCGGCCTTCGGCCGGCCGTCCCCGGCGCCCGCCGCCGGCTCGTCTCCGGGTTCGTCCGCGTCGTCCCCGGGGCCCTCGTCGTCCTCGGCGGAGGTGTCGTCGGCCGCGGCCGGCTTCCCGTCGCCGTCCTCGGACGGACCCGCCTCGGGGTCCTCCCCGTCGGGGGCCGCGCCCGCGAGGGCGGCGGCCTTCGCCGTACCGGCGGCCGCGGAGGAGACGCTCTTCTCCGCACCGGCGCCCGGCACGTCCTGCGCGGCGTCCCCGGACCCGTCCTGACCGTGGGCCGCGTCGCCCGCCGAGGCGGCGGGCTCGGGCGCGTCCGTGTCCGTCCCGGCGCCGGTGGAGCCCTGTACGGCGTCCTCGTCGCCCGCTGAGGCGGCGGGCTGCGGTGCGTCCGCGTCCGTGTCGGCCTCGGGGGTGGCCTTTCCGGCCTTCTCGGGGCCGTCCTGGTCGTGGGGCGTGTCGGTCGTGGGCTTCGGCGTGCGTGCGTCCGTGTCGGCCTCGGAGGCGGCCCGCGTGGCGTTCCCGGGCCCGTCCTCGGCGCGGGACGCGTCGGCCGTGGCGGTGGGTGTCCCGCTCCCGGCGTTCTCGGGGCCGTCCGTCGGTTCCTCGGAAGCGCCCTCGGCCTCGTCCTCCGGCTTCCCGGCGGCAGCCGTCCGCCCGGAGGCGTCCTCGACCGCGGTGTCCGCCCGGTCGGACGCCGGCTCCGCCTCGGACCCCTCCTGGGCGCCGGACTCCCGCCCCGCCGCGGCCGTACCGGCCCCGGAGGCGTCCCCCGCTCCGTCGGCGGCACCCTCCGCCCCGTCCGGGGCCTCCTCCGGGTCCCCGTCCGGTTCCGCCGAGCGGACCCATGTGGCCACCGCCTCGCGCAGACGGCCGGACCCGTCACCCTCGCCGGCGGGCGCGTCGTCGCGCACCGACAGCACACGGGTGGCCGTGTCGACGTTCCCACGGTCCTTCGAGGGCTCGGCCTCGCGGCTCACCGCCCACCGGGGATCCCGCTTCCCGGGAACCGGACCCGCGCTCCCCGACGTCGGTTCTTCCGACGACTCGCGCTGCTTCGACCTGTCGGGGGACTCGCCCGCCACCGATGCCTCCTCCATGTGCCGCACGCCCCGCGTGCGCCAACCGAACCGTGAACCGCCCGCCCGCGACAGCGCTCCGCAGCGCTGTCCGAACCATGTACCAGTGTCCTGTGTGCGGGCTTCCCCCACGTGGTAGACGAGAACGACATAGCTACTGGTTCCACTACGAACCGGTCACGCACCCTCGACAGACCAATGTGAGAGGGGTCACCCTGTCAGACATCCACGCGGGGAGGCATGGATGGGCAGGAGCCGCAGAACACTTCCGGAAGAGCTTTTGCTGCTGGCATTGGACCCGACCACGGGTACCACCGCACAGCCGCAGTCGCTCGACCTCGGTCTGGCCGGAGCACAGCTAGTGGAGCTGGCGCTGGCCGGACGGATAGCCCCAGACGGGGATCGTATCGCCGTGGTCGTGCCACGGCCGACTGGAGACCCAACACTGGACTGCGCGTTGGAGTTGCTGCGAAGGCGCGGCGCTCCGGTACGGGCGGTCCACTGGATCGGCGGGCCGCGTCTCGGGCTGCGCCAGACCTATCTCTCGCATCTGGAGCGGTGCGGCATGGTGCACGCCGTGGCCGGACAGATGTGCGGGGTGTTGCCGACGACTCGCTACCAGGCGACGGACACCGAGATCAGCCGGGAGATCAAGGCCCGGCTGGACTCCGCGATCCGCACCGGCGTTCCGCCGGACCCGCGGACCGCGGCGCTCGCCGCACTGGCGCACGCGGTCGGCCTCGGCAAGCACCTGTACCCGGGGAACGAGGGACGCTCCTCGCGTTCCCGGTTGCGGGATCTGATCCGGCACGACCCGATGGGCGGACTCGTCGCGCACGCCGTGATGGACGTCCAGAACGGCGTGGCGGCCCAGCCGCGCCGCAGCCCCGCCCCGGCAGGCCGGCAGGCCCCCGCCGACGGCAGGGGAGCACCGGAACCCGCCCGAGGCGTTCCGGCGCAACCGCACCGCGGATCCATGGCACGCGCCGCGGCCCACTGAGCCGTACGTCCCCCGGGGCAGGCGGCACGGCGCGTCCGACGGATCCACGGTCGACAGACCCGGTCACGGGAGCCGCAGTCCGAGCGGGGCGGGGCGTAAACACCGGTTTGCCCCCCCCCCCGCCGCGCCCCCCCGGGCGGCGC
>NZ_JBHYVC010000063.1:26997-46827 GCF_042749965.1 Streptomyces sp. NPDC059454
CCGCCCGCCCCGGGGGCCGGGCCCCCGGGCGCGCCCCCGCCACCCCCGCCCCCCCCCCGGGCCCGGGGGCCCCGCGGGCGGGGGGGGGGGGCGACACCCCGGGGCCCCCCCCCCCCCCGCTCGGCGCACCCGCGTCCGGCGCCCTCGCGCGTCCGCACCCGCCACCACACCGTGAAGTGGCGTGTACCCGTCGCACATCCACCGTTTCCCAGCGGCAGGAAGCACCTTGGTGGCAGTCTGCTCCACAGCAGACACGCAAAGTGGCACGTATGAAGTACGAGGCACGCAGCCGGAGGTGCACGTCCCGTGGCGTCCAATGTCAATCCCACCGTCAGGCGGCGCCGGCTGGGCCAGGAGTTGCGCCGGCTCCGCGAGGTCAAGGGCATGACCGCCGAGGAAGTGGCGGAACGGCTGCTGGTGTCGCAGTCGAAGATCAGCCGCCTGGAGAACGGCAGGCGCAGCATCAGCCAGCGTGACGTCCGCGATCTGTGCGGGGTCTACGAGGTGGAGGACCAGCGGATCGTCGAGTCGCTGATGCAGATGGCCAAGGACTCGCGCCAGCAGGGCTGGTGGCACGCCTTCGGCGACATCCCGTACAGCGTCTACATCGGTCTGGAGACGGACGCGGAGTCGCTGCGCGTCTACGAACCCCAGATCATCACCGGTCTGCTGCAGACCCGCGCGTACGCCGAGGCGATCGTCCAGGGCGGTTCGCCGGAGTCGTCCGGGCAGGACAACGACAAGCGGGTCGAGGTCCGGCTGCGCAGGCAGGGCCGGATCTCCGCCGAGAAGGACCCGCTGCGGCTGTGGGTGGTGCTGGACGAGGCGTCGCTGCACCGGGTCGTCGGGAGCCGGCAGGTGATGCGGGAACAGCTGGAGCACGTCATGGAGCTGTCCCAGCTGCCGCACATCACCGTGCAGGTGCTGCCGTTCGAGGTCGGCGCGCACGCCGGCATCAACGGCCAGTACTCGATCCTGGAGTTCGCCGACGCGGCCGACTCCAGCGTCGTCTACATCGAGGGCGTCACCAGCGACCTGTACCTGGAGAAGCCGCACGATGTGCAGAAGTACACGGTGATGTACGAGCACCTGCGGGCCCAGTCACTGAACGTGGAGGCGTCCCGGCAGCTCGTCGAGCGCCTCGCGAAGGACTACGCGCGCTGAGCAGCGGCCGGGAGGCGGCGGGATGGTACACCGCTGACAGGTCGGGTTGGAAGTCTCACCTGGTATATGCCACTCGGACGAGTGAACGACTGCTCCGGAGGAAGAGGGTGGCGAGTAGCGTCGATCACGCCAACCGCCAGCGGGGGTTGGCGAAATCCGTTCTGCGGGTCCACGCCGGAACGCGCAGGCGGGTGGTGACAGCAACTCAGCATCTGGCTACGGAGCGAACATGGCAATTCGTCTGGGCGCCACGGAAACGTGGACGACGTCCTCCTACACCAACAACAACGGCGCGTGCGTGATGGTCAGGTCGACCACCGGGGCGGCGCTGGAACTCGGGGACACCAAGGTCCCCGAGGGTCCGAAGCTGGCCTTCCCCGCGGACGCGTGGAGCGCCTTCGTGGCCTCGGTCAAGGACTGACCGGTCCGGCGACCGCCCACCGGGCGACACCGGACCGACGCGAGCACCACCGACGGGGCCCTCTCGACAGTTCGCCGTCCTGGCCGAGAGGGCTCGGCCCGTCTCCTCCCGGCTCCGCCCGTCGTTCCCCGTGGAGCGGTCAGCCGATCGCCTTCTCCACCGCCGTCACGACCTGAGCCGACTCCGGCTCGGTCTGCGGGGAGAAACGGGCGACGACCTCGCCGTCCCGCCCGATCAGGAACTTCTCGAAGTTCCAGCGGATGTCCCCGCTGTGCCCCTCCGCGTCGGCGAACCCGGTCAGCCGCTCGTACAGGGCGTGCCGCCCGTCCCCGTTGACCTCGACCTTCTCGGTCATCGGGAAGGTCACGCCGTACGTCGCCGAGCAGAACTCGGCGATCTCCTCCGCGCTGCCCGGCTCCTGCCCGAGGAACTGGTTGCAGGGCACGCCGAGCACGGTGAAGCCCTGTTCCGCGTACCGCTCGTGCAGCCGCTCGAGACCGGCGTACTGCGGGGTCAGCCCGCACTTGGAGGCCACGTTCACGACGAGCACGGCCCGCCCCGCGTACTGGGCGAGCCCGGCGGAGCCGCCGTCCAGCGCGCCGATCTCGACATCGAGGGGAGAGGCGCCGTTGTTCTCTGAAGTCGTCATGGGCGGGAGCCTAACCCCATGGCGCGGGAGCGGCCGGACGGGCAGGATCGGTGGGGTAACCGACAGGTCGGGGGGAACCACCGTGCCGATGCCGCCGTACGGCTCCGCAGAGTGGCCCGCACGCAGTCTGCTGGGGAGGCTGCCGTCCCGGGACCGGCGGGAGCTGCTCGCCCTGGGCGTGGAGACCCGGTTCGCGGCGGGGCAGGTGCTGCTGAGCGAGGGCGCGCACGACCGGCACGTCCTGCTGTTGCTGTCCGGCTTCGCCAAGGTGACGGCGCGCGTGGAGAACGGGGAGGCGTCGCTGCTCGCGGTGCGGGTGGGCGGGGACACGGTGGGCGAGATGGCGGCCATGGACGGGGCGCCCCGCTCGGCCACGGTGACGGCGTGCGGGCCCATGACCGCGCGGGTGCTCCAGCCGGGCGTCCTGCGGGCCCTGCTGATGCGGCGCCCGGACGTGGCCATCGTGCTCACCGGGATCGTCGCCGACCGGCTGCGCTGGGCCAACCGCCGGCGCCTGGACTTCCGCGGCTATCCGGTCAAGGTGCGGCTGGCCCGGCTGCTGGTGGAACTGGCGACCACCTACGGACACCCCGTGGACGGTGGCGTGGTCCTGGGCTGCCGGCTGACCCAGCCCGAGCTGGCCGCACTCACCGGGGCCGCCGAGACGACGGTGCACAAGGGGCTGCGCGAACTGCGCGAGGAAGGGCTGCTGGAGACCGGCTACGGATCGACGGTCATCCGCGACCTGCCCCGGCTCGGACGGATCGCGGACCTCGCCCCCGAGGAGTAGTGGGCGGCTACGACAGCCACGGCCGCACCACCACCAGCAGCCCGGCGCTGACACCCATCACCGCCGTGCACACCACCGCCCCGGTCAGACAGCGGTACTTGCTCACCGCTACCCGGGCCAGGAAACGGACGGTCTGTGACAGCTCCCGCCGTTCCCGCGCGGCTTCCGCCTGCTCGCCGTCGCCGGGCGGGTCGACGGACGGCAGGATGTCCGGGCCGGTCGCCAGGTGGACGAAGCTGTAGCGGTTGGCGCCGCCGGGGCGCAGCACCCGAGGACGCAGGGCGGCGGCCAAAAAGCCCGCGCCGGCGAACAGCGCGCCCAGGAACAGCGCGAGCGGCACACCCGCGAGCACCCCCGGCGCTCCGCCGTCCCGTACGGCGTGCAGGGCGGGTCTGCTCCACCAGCCGGCCGTGCCGACCAGGACCGCCTGGACGGCGGCCAGCACACCGGCCTTGGCGTCCGCGTGCTGGTGGGTGGTCTGCAGCGCGGTGAACATGTACCGCGCCGGACGGCTGTCCCGGTCGGCTCCGGTGGACGACATACGGCCTCCTGCGGTCGGTGGTCGGTTCCCGCTCTCCATTGGGAACCGCTCCGCGCGCGGAGATCCGGCATTTCTGCGGGATCGCGGATGACTTGTTCTCGACCCCGCGCACCGGAACCCGCCCGTCACTTCCGTGGCCCGCTGTATGTTTCGCACCCTTCCGCATCCCGTATTTAGACGGGGTCTCCCCCTGGGCGCGACGTGTACCACTGGCGTACCGGCGTCCGCATGGCCCGGGGGAGCGGACGCCGGTGTGCCACGGAGTCCCCGGAGACGTGTGTCCCGGGTGTGACTCCACCGAAAGGAACGGGGAGTTCGAGCATGGGTACCTTCCGTCGCAGGCTGCTGCTGGCGGTCGACGCCAAGGGATACGGTCGCGTCGACGTGGTGACGCAGCGGCAGTTGCAGGAGGCCATCCAGAAGCTGCTGACGGAGTCGGCCGACGCGTCCGGGCTGGAGAGGGAACGCTGGGAGACACAGGTCGGCGGCGACTCGGTGCTCGCCGTGCTGCCGGAGGGCGCCTTCGAGCCGCACCTCGTCGACACGTTCATGCGACATCTGGACGCGGGTCTGCGGGAGTTCAACCACGGACGGGTGCGCGAGGCGTGGCTGCGGCTGCGGGTGGCCGTGCACTTCGGTACGGCCGCGTCGGCCGCCAACGGCTTCGAGGGGCGGGCCCCGGTCGAGATCGGCCGGATGCTGGACAGCGCCGCGCTGCGCTCGGCCCTGGACGGGGCCCCGGACGCCTGCATGGCCCTCGCGGTCTCCTCGACCGTCTTCAACGACGTGATCCGGGAGGCGTACACGACGATCCGGGCACAGGAGTTCCGCGAGGTGCGGATCGAGGAGAAGGAGTACACGGGGCGGATATGGATCCGGGTGCCCGGACACGACGGGCGGGCGCCCGGTCCCGGCGCTGTCGAGCCCGGACCGGGGCGCGCGGGGGGTGGTGAAACTCCGGACGCGCGCCCCCCGAGTGTCCCAACTGCACCCGGCGACACAGTGGTTCAGGTCTTTTCCGGAACCGTCCACGCTCCGGGGGCCGTCTTCGGGATCTCCAAGTGACACGGAGCGATGACTGAGGATGGACGAGGAACAGAGCGAGCGGGAAGCCGAGGAAGCCGAGGGAGCCGGGAGAACCGACGGGGCCGGCGAGCCCCAGGACGGACAGGGCGCCCCGAAGCAGCCCGGCCCGGCGGCCCCGGACACTCCCGCGGCGGCCCCCGTGCACCACAACCGCGTCAACCAGTACTTCTACGGAGCCCTCGACGCCCCGGGCGCCCACTTCGGCATCGGGGTCGGCGACTTCGCCAACGCCCGCCGCCGCGCCGTGGGCCGGCTGGACGCGGGGGAGGCGGACGCGCTCCTCGCCCCGTACGTGGAACCCGGCTGCTTCGAGGAGGCCGCCGCCGCCCTGGAGCAGGACGGTGTGGTGGTGCTCTTCGGCCCGCCCCGCACCGGCAAGCGGTCCGGGGCGGTCGCGCTCGTGGCGAAGGCCGCCGAGGACACGGAGTACGTGGTGCTCTCGCCCGGCCGGAGCCTGGAGGACCTCGCCGACGGACGGGTGGCGTTCAGGAAGGGCGTCGGCTACGTGCTGATCGACCGCATGCACGAGGCCGCCTCGGGCACGGCGGACTTCGACTGGCGGCGCGTCCGGGACACCGTCCGCGACCACGGCGCCCACCTGGTGATCACCACCGTGCACCCGGTGGAGGGCGACGCCCCAGGCTCCGTACGCCATGTGCCGTGGGAGCTGCCGGACCTGGCCGCCGTGCTGCGGGTGCGGCTGCTGCGGGCGCGGTGCGCCGCGGACACCGCCGAGCGGGCCGTGGCCGGCCTGCCGGAGGGCTGCGGGGTCGCGGAGGTCGCCGAGGCGGCCGAGCGGATCGCCCGGGGCGCCGACCCGGACGAGGTCTGGCAGGAGTACGGCAGCGGCGCGGCGGAGCCCGTACGGGACTGGTTCGCGGCCGGACGCGAACCGCAGGAGTGGGTCGAGGTCACCACGCTGGCCTTCGTCACCGGCGCCGGCTACCGCGACTTCGAGACCTGCCAGGAGCGCCTGGAGGAATGGGTGGCGCCCACCTTCCCGGTGCTGGCGAACGACGAGGAGACGGCCGCCGCCCACCGCCGCGACGCCGACCGCCGGCTGTCGCTGGGCCGCAACACCCTGGTCGCCGTGGAGGAGAGCAAGGACGGGGCCCTCACCCGCGGCGCGCTGGTCTTCGCCCACCCCCAGTACCGGCAGTGGGTGCTCCAGGAGCTGTGGGCGAAGCGCTCCACGGCGTACTGGAACGGCGTACGCGACTGGCTGACCGAACTCGTGGGCACCCGGCCCGGCCTCGGCGTGCAGCTGTCCGTCGCCTCGGGGCTCGCCCTGCTCACCCGGCCCGCGTTCGACGAGGTCGCCGAGAACTATCTGCACCCCTGGGCGAGCGGCGCGGCCGGACCGGCGGGGCAGTCCACGGCCACCCTGGTGCTGCAGTGCATGTGCCTGGACGAGGGCCTCGCCGCCACCGCGCTCGCCGTGGGCCGCGCCTGGGCCCGCTCGCCGGAGCCGGCGCTGCGGTCGGCGGCCGCCGCGGCGTTCAGCGGGGCGCTCGGCGTGCGGTTCCCCACGGACGCCGTGAACGTGCTGCTGCGGCTGACCGGCCGGTCCGAGGAGGCGACGCTCGCCCTGGCCGGCCTCGTCGCCCTGCTCCTGGAGTGCGGCGAGGACACCGGTGCGGTGCTGCGGCCACTCGCGTACCGGCTCAGGGCCCTGCGCGCCACGCTGACGGGACACCACAAGGAGACCGTCCTCGAGACCGTCCGGGCCCTCCTGGGGGCCCGCGACACCAGGACGGGCCGGCTGGTGGGCGCCTCGCTGCTGGAGGGCGCCCCCGGGCAGAGCGACCGGGTCGCCGAACTGTGGGCGGGCGTGCTGGAGAACCGCCCGCGCCGGGGGTGGGCGCTGCGCGTCCTGCACACCACCCTGCGCGACCTGACCGCCGTGACGGCCGAGCCGGACCCGGTGGCCGAGCGTTTCGGCCGCTCCCTGGGCGCCGCCCTGGCCCCCGGGGAGCGGCGGCACCTCGCCACCGCCCTGCGGCGGATCGCCGTGCGGCCCGCCCCGGAGACCGCCGCCCTCACCGACATCTTCCTTACCGCCGTACTGAGCACGGAGGACTGACACAGGTATGGCCGAGAACTATCCCCTCGTCGAGCAACGGGAGTACCGGCGGCCGGAGAAGCGCGTCGGCTGGCTGAACAAGCGCAGCGTGCGCGACGAGGACGAACTGCCCCTGATCGCCGCGCACCAGGTGCGCGTCTTCCGGGTCGGCGAGGACTACGTCGAGGACCCCGGCCATCTGCGGCCCGACGACCCGCTGGTGACCGGGGCGAGCTCCGTCACGGTCGTCGACCGGCGGGTCGAGGTGCCGGCCGTGGTGGAGACCCGCATCCCGTCCGCCGAGGCGGGCGACTTCACCGTACGGACGACCTTCTACTGCACGGTGACGGACGCCTGCGCGGTCGTACGCGACGGCGTCACCGACATCGAGGCCCTGCTGCTCGGCCATCTGCGCGAGGTGCCCGGGCTCACCGAGGACGGCAGCGACCTGCCGATCGTCGACTCGGACGCCGTACGGGAGCGGATCGACGCCCGGCTGACCGCGTACCACGAGATGAGGCCCGCCACCCTGTCCGGCCTGCGGGTCCGGCACGGACTGGTCGAGGTCCTCACCCCGGCGGAACTCGCCGAGGACATCGCCAAGCTGCAGGAGGAGCGCCGGCAGCGGGAACGCGACCGGGTCAGGCAGGAGTGGGAGCAGGAGACCGCCCTGAAGCGCTCCCTGCTGGAGACCGAACTGGAGCTGAAGCGCGAGGAACTCCGCAGCACCAGCGCCCTGCACCGGGAACGCAACCGGCAGGACGAGGCGCTGGAGGCGGAGTTCGGCCGCCAGAAGCTGGAGAAGCTGCTCTCACGTTTCCGGCACGAGTCCGGCGCCGACGACCAGCGGCACGAGCTGACGCAGCAGTCCGAGCGCGACCGCTTCAACCGGGAGCAGCTCAGGGAGGACGTCCAGCTGATCGGCAGCGACCCGATCCTCGCCGACCTCCAGGCCTGGCGGCAGGGCGACATCACCGCCGACGAGCTGTCCCAGCGGCTGCACGCGGACGAGGAGCGCCGGGCCGGGCTCACCGACCGGCGCCGGCGGGCGGCGCTGGAGGACGAGCTGACGCGGCGCGGCTTCGACCGGGACGAGGCGCGCTGGCGGGTGGAGCAGGACGACCGGCGCAAGGCGCTCGAACGCCAGGTCGAACTGGAGGAGGCGGCGGCGCTGCAGCGCGAGGAGAGCCGCCGCTGGAACCTGGAGCACGAGGACGGAGTGCGCGCCCGTGACGAGGTCCGGCAGGACGCGCAGCAGCGCGAACGGGACCGTCAGGAGCAGCGCCGGGAAGAGCTCGCCGCCTGGACCACGCTGACCACGAAGGCCTTCGACCGCGGTCTGTTCGACGGCCAGCTGACCGATCCCGGCACCCACATCAACCGGGTGCGGGACATCTCGCGCGACCAGGACCGGCAGACACCGGACCACGGCCCCGGACGGGAGGTCCCGGGCGCGAGCACGAGGAGCATCCCCCAGGGGGAGACCACTTTTGACGCCGACGACGCCGACCTGGACCTCGGAGGCACCGACTCGGAGGCGAACCTTGGCCACTGACACACCCCTGCGCCTCGCCGGCAGCGGGTCCCTCGACGACGACCCGGGCGCCGGCCGCCCGGCACCCATGGCGACCACCGGCCCCGGGGCGCGGCTGCGCCGCCTGATCGGGGTCGACGAGGCGCTGCTGTCCTGGGTGCCGGAGGAGCGCACCCGCTACACCTGGTACGGCGCGCTCGTCCTCAACACCGCGCTGCTCGGCGCCCTCTCCATGGCGCTGGCCCTCGGCAGCTTCCGCTCCGACCTGCCGCTGGTGGCGGTGCTCGGGGTCGCCGTGGTCTGGTTCTGGGTGGTGCTGGCCATGGACGGCTGGCTGGTGTCCAGCACCCACGGCACCACGGTCAAGAAGTGGTCCCTGGTGCTGCGGCTGTTCCTGTCCGTACTCCTCGGTCTGTTCATCGCCGAGCCGATCCTCTTCCAGATCTTCGACAAGGAGATCCGCCAGGAGATAGCCGTCGGCAACGAACAGAGGGTGGCCGATTACCGGGGCATGCTCGTCGCCTGCAACCCCACCGGCGGCGCCTCCACCGCGGACCGCCCGGAGTGCGCCCGCCACCAGCTCAAGGTGGCGGGTTCCCCGGCGGAGCTGGCGGCGCAGATCAAGAGCAACGCGGCCGGCATGGCGGCCCTGCAGACCCAGGTCACCAAGATCAACAAGGCGCTCGACGGCAAGATGGCCGCCGAGCGGCGGGAGTGCGGCCCGGACCGCTGGATCCGCAAGGGCGGCGGCCTGGACGTCACCATCACCTGCGAGCGGGCCCGCGAGGACTCCTCCTCCTACCGCACGACCAGCAAGATCGACACGTACGAGAAGCAGCTCGCGGGCATGCGGGACAAGGCGGGGGCCCTGGAGGCCAGGAAGAACCGGGCCGCCGACGCCTACCAGCCCCTGTTGCAGCGGGCCATCGACGCCAAGACCCGGGAGCGGGCCGCGAGCCTCGACTCGGAGGGCATCCTCACCCGCGCGCACGGCCTGCGCACCGTCGCGGACTCCGACGGCTTCGCCCTCTTCATCACCGTCGTCCTGCACCTGCTCCTGCTGTCCCTGGACGCCCTCCCGGTCCTCGCCAAGTTCATGAGCGGCGCCACGATGTACGACCGTCTCCTCGGCGCCCGCTTCGACACGAGCCGCCGGCTGCACACGGAGGAACTCCAGGTGCAGCAGGCGTGTGCGCGGATGGAGCACGAGGTGCGCCGTCACCGGGTGGAGCAGGACACGAACGAACGCATGCGCCGCGCGGAGCACGAGTACCGGCGGGCGCAGGCGGAACGGGCGGCGCGGGAGCGGACGGAACTGGAGGAGCGGATGACCAGGATCATGCGGACGAGGAGGGGCTGAGCGGCCGCGGCCGGGCGAGGAGGGCCTGGGGCCGGGCGAGGAGGGCCTGGGGCCGGTCCTCCGCGGAGTCCTGCTCCGGGCCCCCTCCACCAGACGTTCCGCGGTGTCGTCCGGCGGTCAGGGCTTGCGGCCCACACCGCAGTAGGCGTCCACGGGTACCGTGCCGTCGCCGTCCTCGTCCGGCCGCCACTCCGGCACCCGTACGACGCCCGGCTTCACCAGCTCCAGCCCGTCGAAGAATCCGGCGATCTCCTCGATGCCGCGCACGTGGTACGGCACGGCGCCGCTGGAGTTGTACGCCTCGGACGCGGCGATCATGCCCTCACTGGTGGCCGTGCTGTCGCTGATCACCAGGTGGCTGCCGGAGGGGAGCCCCGCCATGAGCCGGCGCACCAGGTCGCGGGCCTGCTCGTAGTCGGAGACGTGGCCGAGCGTGTTGAGGATCATCAGGGCGACCGGCCGGGACAGGTCGAGCGTCCCGGCGGCGGCCCGCAGCACGGCCTCGGGGTCGTACAGGTCGGCGTCGAGGTACGCCGTCCTTCCCTCGGGTGTGCTGGTGAGCAGGGCGTTCGCGTGGGTGAGGACGATCGGGTCGTTGTCGACGTACACGATCCGGGAGTCCGGGGCGACGCGCTGGGCCACCTCGTGCGTGTTGTCGGCGGTCGGCAGCCCCGTGCCCACGTCCAGGAACTGCCGTATGCCCTGCTCACCGGCGAGGTACCGGACGGCCCGCCCCAGGAACCGCCGGCTGGTGTGCGCCACGTCGACCAGTCCGGGGAAGATCCCCTTGATCTGGCCGCCTATCTCCCGGTCGACCTCGTAGTGGTCCTTCCCGCCGACGAAGTAGTTCCAGAACCGCGCCGAGTGCGGCTTGGTCGTGTCGATCCGGGCACGGGTCGCGAAACCGGAACTGTCCTGGGTGATGTCCTCGGACACGGGCGAGCCTCCTGGGGGGTGGGCGATCAAGGGCCGGATCCCCAATCTAGGCGAACCGGCTTTCCAGCACCGGGAGTTCACGGACAGGGGATCACCGCGCCGGCGCGGTCTCCGGTTTCCTCTCCAGGGCGGCCGTGCGGGCCTGCCGGGTGCGCGGTCCGAAGACGGCCGGGCTCCACCTGCGTGCGAAGCGGTGGGTGACCAGGGACGCGAGATACGGGCCCAGGGATGCGCCGACGGTGGTGAGCGCGCCCGGACCGGCCGGCTCACCGGCTCACCGGCTCACCGGTTCCCGTGACCGCGGCCGCACAGGGGAGTGCGGGTGGGTACCCGGTACCCACCCGCACGCACGAACTCGTCCTCCCGCGGGGCCACTAGCCGCCCACGTACCAGCTGAACCCGCCGTTGTTCGCGGCGACGATCAGGAGCACGAGCCAGAGCACCACGTCGACGACGCCGAGGACGATGCCGGCCTTCGCCATCCCGGCACCGTTCTTGACCGCCGCCTGGCGGCGGGCGACGGCACCGAAGACGATGGCCAACGGACCCAGGACGATGTTCAGGACGAACAGTCCGACGATGCCGCAGCACAGGCTCGCGACCGCCAGGCCGTTGGTGCGCGAGCCGGAGGACGCGGCGGAAGAGCTGCCGTAACTCGTCATTGCATACTCCCGGTTGTCGGTTGCACGGACCGAACGGGCCGTAGTTTCCTCACTTTTGGTTGCTTGTTCCGAATGCCCCCTTGCCGCGCTCCCATGCCGGCCGGCCGGACGCCGCGCGCCCCGTCAGACCCCCGTCGAGTCCTTCGCGTACGGCGGCTCGGCCGCCGGCACCGCCGGCGCCGGGGCGGCCCCGGGCCCGCCTTCGTCGATCCCGAACCGGTCGTGGAACCTCCGCAGGAAGGGCGGCGCGTACCAGGCCGAGCGGCCGAGCAGCCGCATCGCGGCGGGTACGAGGACACCGCGCACGGCGACGGCGTCGATGAGGATGGCCAGCCCGCTGCCCAGGCCGAACATCTGCATGAAGCTGATCTTCGAGGTGCCGAAGGCGAAGAAGCTCACCGCGAGCAGACAGGCCGCCGCGCTGACGATGCGTCCGGTGTGCCCGAGGCCGTGGACGACGGCGGACTCGTTGTCCTCGCCCAGATCGTGCAGCTCCTTGATCCGGCTGGTGACGAACACCTCGTAGTCCATCGACAGGCCGAAGGCGATGCAGAACATCAGCACCGTCATCGACACCTCCATCGGCTGCGCGGTGAAGCCGAGCAGGGAGGAGAGGTTCCCGTCCTGGAAGATCCAGGTCATGACGCCCAGGGTGGCGCCCAGGCTGATCAGGTTCAGGACCAGCGCGCGCAGCGGCTGCACCACGCTCCCGGTGAACAGGAAGAGCAGGAGGAAGGTGGTGAGGGCGATCAGGGCGACGGCGACCGGCAGCCGGCTGCCGATGGAGTCCTTGGAGTCGACCAGCTGGGCGTCCACGCCGCCGACCAGGGCCTGTGCCCCGGCGGGCGGAGTGACCGCCCGTACCTGGCCGACGAGGCTCTCGGCCGCCTCCGACTTCGGTACCAGGCCGCTCACCACCGTGATCCGCTGGGCGTCCTCGCGGCCGAGGGCGGCGCTGCCGGGTCCGGCCGCCGTGGACCGTCCCTCGCTGTAGGTGCCCGTACCGGCCTCGACCCGGACCACGCCTTCGAGCCTGGAGAGCTCGGTGGCGTACGAGTCCAGTGGCGTCCTGCCCACGGGCGCGTCGATGACGATGTGCAGGGCCGAGTCGTCGCTGCCGTCGAAGTTCTCCCGCAGGGCGGTGGCGACCTGGCGGCTCCCGGCGTCCTCGGGCAGCACGCGTTCGTCCGGCGTGCCGAAGGCGATGCCCAGCAGCGGGCTCGCCGCCACCACCAGCACCGCGAGCACGGGAAGCGCGGTGAGCGCGGGCCGCCGCATGACGGTGCGGGCCAGCCGGCCCCACAGCGGAGCCCGCGAGCCGGCCCGCCCCGGCTTCCCCCACGGCAGCCGCCCGCCGTTGACCCGGTGGCCGAGGACCACCAGCAGGGCCGGCATCACGAACAGGGCGCCGAGGGCCGCGATGGCGACGACCCCGACCCCGGCGAAGCCGAACGAGCGCAGGAAGTACTGCGGGAACACCAGGAGCGCCCCGAGCGCCGCCGCCACGGTCGCGGCGGAGAACGCGACGGTACGACCCGCGGTGTTCACCGTGCGCCGTACGGCGTCGTCCACGCCCGCCCCCGCCGCGAGCTGCTCCCGGAAGCGGCTGACCATCAGCAGGGCGTAGTCGATGCCCAGCCCGAGACCCAGGGCGGTGGTGAGGTTGGTCGCGGTGTCGGCGACGTCGGTGACGCTCGCGAGCAGGGAGAGCTGGGCGAACGAACCGATGACGGCGATGACCGCGATGACCAGCGGCAGCAGGGCGGCGACCACGCTGCCGAAGACGAACAGGAGCAGCACGAGGGTGAGCGGTACGGCGATGGCCTCGGCCAGCACCAGATCGTCGACCACCTGCTTCGACAGGTCGCCGCCCACGGCGGCCCCGCCCCCGACCCGCACCGTGAGCGTGTCCTCGTACGTCCCGGCATAGGTGTCGATGATCTCCGGGGCGTTCTCCCGCTGCCGCGTCTCGTCGCCCCTCACATGGGCGAGCACCATGGCCTCGCGGCCGTCCCGGGAACGCAGGCCCTCACTGCCCGTCTCCCAGTACGAGACGACGTTGGTGAGCCTCTCGTCCTCCTCCAGGTCGGCGACCAGGGCCTGCCCGCTCCGCCTGGCGGCGGGGGTGTCGACACGGCCGTCGGAGGCCCGGACCAGCAGGACCAGGTTCGTCTCGCCGCCGAACTTCTCGTCGATGACCTCCGCGGCCCGGGTGGACTCGGAGGCGGGGTCCTCGAAGCCACCCCCTTGCAACTTGCTGAACGCGCCCGCGCCCACCACGCCCATGAGGGCGACGGCCACGACGGCCACGACGAGTACCAGCCGGGACCGGCGAATCGCCAGTTCGGCCAACCGTTCGAACACGGGTGATCTCCTTAACGTCCAGCAGATGGGGACGACGTGCCGCGGCCGGGTGCACAGGGAAGCCGGAGCGGTGCCCCGCGGAGGTGTCCCGGCCCTCGCGGACGGGTGCGGTGTCGCACTCCTCGTCGCCGCCGTCGACGTTAGTGAGGAGAAAGCGAATTGAGCAGTGGGAGATTTACCTGACAGTGTCAGATTCCCCGAACAGGCCCCGGGACCACGCCGTAGGGTCGCCCCATGTCCGCAGACGCACACACGAAGGCTCCGCCCACCCTGCGCCAGCGCCGCCGGGCCGTCGCCACCCGGGAGATCGTGGACGCCGCCGAGCGTCACATCACCGAACACGGCCCCGCGGCCCTGTCCCTGCGGGCGGTCGCCCGCGGCCTCGGCATGACCGTCCAGGCGCTCTACCACTACTTCCCGAACCGGGACGCCCTCGTCACGGTGCTCATCGCCAAGGCGTACGACGACCTGGCCGACGCCGTGCAGAGCGCGGCCGACACCGCGCCGGACGACCCGGCGGCGCCGCGGTTCGTGACCGCTGCCGAGGGCTACCGCCGCTGGGCCATCGCCCACCCCGAACTGTTCCAGCTCCTGTACGGAACACCGCTGCGCGACTACGCGGCACCCCTCGACGGCCCGACCACCCGCGCGATGCGCCGGATGAGCGCGGTCTTCCAGCGCGTGCTGTTCGACGGGTTCACCGAGGCGCAGCTCGCCGCCGCCGACACCCGCACGCTCTCGCCCTCGCTCCGGGCGTATCTGGAGGGCCTGCGAACGGACGGCACGCCGGCCCTGCCGGCGCCGGCCACCGTGCTCATGCTGAGCGGATGGGGCCACCTGCACGGCCTCGTCGTCCTGGAGGTGTTCGGCCACACCTCCTTCATGGCCGGCCACCAGGCCGAGGTCTTCCGCCTGGCGATGCGCGACCTCCTCGCGGACATCCACCGCCGCATCCCCGCGGAACGAGCCGGTGCCGGACGACCCGGCGGGCAGGCGGGCTGACCCCATGACGAAGCCGGCCGCGCGGAAGGTCCGTCGGGCCTCCGGTTCGGTGCTGTCGTCGTGGCCGATCGGATCGGGCACGGAATGTCGGGTCGGGGAGAGGGGGCGCTTCCTACCGTGGTGACCACGAAAGAGGAAGGGGACCGGGAGTGCTGGAGCGTCTCAACCAGGCCCTGGAGCACATCGAGGGCCGTCTCGACCAGCAGGTCGACGTGACCGAGCTGGCCCGTGTCGCGGCCACCTCGGAGTACCACCTGCGCCGGATGTTCTCCGCGCTCGCGGGCATGCCGCTGTCGGAGTACGTACGGCGCCGCCGGCTCACGGTCGCGGGTGCCGAGGTGCTCGCGGGGCGTGAGTCCCTGCTGGCGGTCGCGGTGCGTTACGGCTACGGCTCGGGCGAGGCGTTCGCCCGGGCGTTCCGCGCCGTGCACGGCATCGGGCCGGGTGAGGCCCGGCGCACCGGTGCCGCACTCGTCTCCCAGCCCCGGCTGTCCTTCCGCCTCACCGTCGAAGGGAGCAGCAGCATGCGCTATCGCATAGTGGACAAGCCGGACTTCACCGTCGTCGGGCCCAGGACCCGGGTGCCACTGGTGCACACGGGACCGAACCAGGCCATCATCGACTTCGTCCGCGGGATCGGCCCGCAGACGCTGGAACGCCTGGAGAAGCTGTCGGACCAGGAGCCGCGGGGCATCGTCGCGGTCTGCGACGACCTGGACCCGAGCCGCGCCGAGGGCACCGAACTCGACTACTACCAAGGGGTGATCACGACAGCGGCCGCCCCCGAGGGCACCACGGCGCTCTCCGTCCCGGCCGGCACCTGGGCGGTCTTCACCACCTCCGGGCCGGCCCCGCAGGCCATCCAGGAACTGTGGCGGGACGTGTTCACCCAGTGGTTCCCGTCCAACCCGTACCGCAGCCGCCCCGGCCCCGAGATCCTGCGCACCAGCCTCTCCCCGGACGGGACCGAAGCCGACGCCGAACTGTGGCTCCCGGTGGAACGGGACCGCGGCTGAAGCCGGCCGAGGGGGAAACCGCCGATACCGGGCCGTCCTGAGCGGAACGCGCTCCGGTGCTGCGTCGGTGAATCACCGCCGGTCCGCCGACCGGGCGCGGTGCGGGGCGGCCGCCGTACCGGTCCGGACGACAAAACCCCCGGGCCGGCGACCCGAGGGTTTCCCCGGAGCGGGTGAAGAGAACCGAACGCGCGCTCCCCGCTCGGGAAGCGACGGCGCTTGTGCGGGCTGGCGGGGCCTGACCTGCGTATACGTACCGTGAGTGCATCTCTGGGAGGTGGCGCCGCACCACCGGTGGCCGTGACTGTCCGCTCCGAAGCGCACGGCGAGGGCACGGCGAGCGCACGGAGCCGGGGAACGTGCCCCGCGGCCGGGCCCGGGTCGGAAGACCGGAGCCCGGCAGCAGGTGCCCCGAGGCCGATGCCTATACGACGGCCCTGTACCCCTGCCAGCCCGTCGCGATCTTCGTGCGACCGCCGAACGATCCCTTGCCGTCACCGCTGTTGCGGTACAGGACACCGTTGGTGTCGCGCGAGACGAGGTCCGTCCTGCCGTCGCCGGTGATGTCGCCGACCGCGACGACGGTGTTGTAGGAAGCGCCCCAGTTCGAGAACACCTTCACGCGGGCCTTGAACGTGCCCTTGCCGGTGCCGGCGTACCTGTACAGGTTGTTCGACTTGTCCTGGGCGAGCAGGTCGCCGATGCCGTCGCCGTTGAGGTCACCGGCCCCGACGATCTTCTTGTACGTCTTCCAGTTGTCGTAGAGCTTCACGCGCGCCGACAGCTTGCCCGTGCTGGTGCCCTTGTACAGGTAGACCGTGCCGGTGGAGGTGTTCCGGGCGATCAGGTCCGGGCGGCCGTCACCGCTCACGTCACCCGGGGCGGTCAGCACGTCGTACTGGTTCCAGCCGGAGGTGCCGAGCGAGGTGAACGGCGTCGAGGGTGTCGCCGCCTTGCCGCAGGCCGGACGGTGCGCGCGCAGGGCGCCGCTGCTCAGCCGGACCAGTACGTCGTTGCAGCGGTCGCCGTCGAGGTCGCCGAACGGCACGAACTTCGCGGTGGTGGGCCAGCCGGCGCCGGAGACCTTGGCGCCCAGCGTGCCCGTGCCGGTGCCGCGCTGGACGGTGAGGGTGCCGGAGGAGTTGAGGGTCAGGACGTCACCGACCCCGTCCTTGCCCGCGTGGTCGCGCGGTGCCGCCGCTCCGGCCGTCACCGCGACGCTGCCGGAGAGGCTGAGGGCGGCGCCCTGGCCGTCGGCGGGCCGGGCGGTGAGCGTCCAGGTGTAGGTGCCGTTGGTGACCGGGCGGCCTGCGGAGTCCTTGCCGTCCCAGGCGGCCTTGAGCAGACCGCGGGCCTCGGAGCCGGACACGGTGCGCACGGTGGTGCCGGACGCCTTGTGGCGGACGGTCACCTTCCAGGAGGCGGCGGGCTTCGACAGCCACCAGGTGCCGGACCAGCTCGCGGACCCGGACGTGACCGTGGAGTCGATGGCCGACAGCGCGGACGCCGGAACGCCGGTCGGTACGAGGTGGACGCGCTGCTCGCGGTCGGCGTAGGCGACGCCGCCGCCGAAACGGTCCACCGTCCAGTTCACACCGGCTCTGAGGTTGTCCCGGCCGAGGTCGGTCCAGTCGGCCAGCTTGCGGCTCGGCAGTTCCGTGTGGTCGCCGCCGGCCGGCAGTCCGTCGTGCAGGTCGACGAGCCTCAGCCCGCTGTCCGAACCGGTGCCGCCGACGCGCTCGACGAGATAACCGTCCCCGAGGAGGACCCTGCCCGCCGGGGCGGTGGCGGTGCGCTTGGACGTACGGTCGTAGACGCCCGAGCCCTGCACGTCGCCCCAGTAGTCCACACAGGTCCAGTACACCCAGCGGCCCACGGCCTGGAGGTCGGAGGGGGTGCAGCCGTTGCGGGTGGTGAAGGACTCCACGGCGGTGCCGGACGGGAGCCGGGTGGCCGTGACCTTCCCTCCCGTGGCCGCGCCGCTCCACAGGGTGTTGCCCCAGACGGCCGCGGCGACCCGGTCCCGCTTCTGCAGGACCTTGCCCGCCGAGCCGCCGGCGAACTCGCCGACGTACTGGTGGCCGGAGGAGGCGCCGTCGACGACCGCGTACCGTCCGGAGAGGTCCTTGAGCTCCGGGGTGGAGTCGCCCGTGTCGAGGGTCGGGCCCCAGTTCTCGGCGCCGTTGGCGCGCAGCATGGTCAGGCCGGACTCGGTGGAGTCGCGGCGGCCGTGGTGGCCGGTGCCGTCGGCGAACATCCGGATGCAGCGGCCGATGCCTGCGGTGCAGTCGCCGTCCCGCCCGCTGACCAGCCCGTCCACCGTGGTCCTGGCCACGCCCGGAGTGCCGCCCGTGGTGAACCAGGTGCTGCGGTAGGCGCCGATGATGGTGTTCGGCTCGTAGAGCGTGCTGTCGTCGGCCGTGGTGAGGATGCCGCTGCCGAGCGAGACTCCGTTGACCTGCGCGGGCATCGGCTCCACGGCGGTCACGCGGTCACGGGTGACCGAACCCTCGGTGCCCCGGGCCACGCGGTACACGCCCCAGTCGAGGTCGCCCCGTCCGACGTACCGTTCCGCCCCGGCCACGAGGACGGAGCCGTCCGGTGCCTGGACGATCTGCTGGTGGGCCGGATCCATGACCTTGGTCAGGGCGGTGTCCGTGCCGTCGGTCGTGAGCGCCCACAGCGGCTGGCCCCGGTACTTGTTGTCGCCGGGCGACACCGGCTCGACGCCGAGCAGTGCGTCGCCGACGATCCCGTACGCGGCCTGGTAGGTCAGGGAGCCCGTGTCGAAGGTACGGGGCGCCGCGGCCAGGTCGTCGCGGTCGTACAGGTCGGCCTTGGAGCGCCCGCCGCGCAGCCGCAGCACCGAGTCGGCACCCAGCCGGAAGCCGGTCACCTCCCAGCCGTCCTCGGGGGAGACCCGGTCGGGCAGCGGGCTGAACGCGCCGGTGGCGAGGTCGACGATGCCCCAGTGGCCCCAGCCGTCCTCGGCGGTCTTGTAGTGGAGGATGACGGACCGGGCGTCGCCGTCCTCGACGACGATGTCGCCCGCACCGTCCGGCAGCCCGGTCACGGGCGTCCGCCCGACCCCGCCCCCGTCCTGGACCCGCCACAGCTGGTAGGCGTTCGGGTTTCCGCTGACGCCGCTGGTGCTGGTGAGGACGGTGGAGCCGAAGGTGCCCTGGTAGGTGTGGTATTCGGGCACCGGCACCACGGCGGTGCCGCCGGAGGCGCCCGCGCCCTGGAGGAGGGCGACCTGGGAGTCCTCCTCCGAGTAGAGGGCGACGGTGTCGGACCCGTCCCCGTAGTAGCCGGGCCGGAAGGAGGCGGACTCCTGGAAGTAACCGCTGTCGATGTCGTACTGGACCGGGACGTCCAACCGCTGCTCCAGCGCGGTCGTGGTTCCGGTGGCGTAATCGGTCCACAGGAACCGGTCATCGCCCTCCTGAGCCCAAAGGAAGCCGCTGGTCCCCGCGTTGAGGATCTGCGTGGCCCTGGGGACGGCACGCGGGGCGGCGGGCAGCACGACCTCGGCGGCCGACTGCGGCACTGCTGCCGCCGAGTACGGCACGGCGGCGAGCGGGAGAGCGAGAGTCAGCGTCGTGGCCAGGACGGCCGCGGTGCGTGCCGACGGCGGACCGAAGCGTGCTGGACGGGAACCAAGAACGGGTCTGCGACCGTGTCGGCCGAGTCGGGCCACCATTCCTCCTGGAAGGCAAGAAGAAGGCATGGCGGGACACATGGCGACGCCCTGGCATTCCCCGGCCCCCCGGCCGCTCCCCCCATGCGCGTGGAGGGAGCCTAACAGCATGTCCATGCCCGGCTGCCGTGCATTGTCGCCGGCGTGCACACCGCACCGGGGGCGGCCGCGCAGCCGACGGAAGCACCGCGTCGACTCCGGCCGGGCGACTTCCGGACGCGGCGACGACCATGGCCCGGACGCCCGGTCACGGGAGGCCGGAAAGTCCACGCGGTCCCGGTCGCGCGGCACTCCCGCTTAGGGGTTCCCGCCGGGTGGCAGGGCCATGAACTGCGAAAACGCCGGCCTTGGGGTGTCCGGACGGGGCATCACCCCTCCTTGGTTCCCGCGTGTTCGCGGTACTTCTCGTACTCGTGTGTGCTGCATACGCGCCGGTGGATGCTGTCCGGGGGTCTGTACGGTGAGCGGTGTAACTCCCGAGCTGGAAGCGACAGTTGATGACTGACGTGGCGAGTGACATCGAGGCCGGGGAGGCCGTGGTGA
>NZ_JBHYVC010000064.1:0-22728 GCF_042749965.1 Streptomyces sp. NPDC059454
TGGGCGGAGTGGCCCTCTCCCCCCACCTGTTGGTGTTTGCCTTACTAGAATCCCCCCCCCTTCGGTGTGGGGGGGGGGGGGGTAGACGTGCCCCCCCGCCCCGATGCCTCTGTGCCCTCGCGTCCGGTGTCAGCCCTCGAAGCCGGCCACGTTCTCCTTGGTGACCACCTTCACCGGCACCTTCACCGTCTTCTCCACCTTCTTGTCCTCGGCGGCCCGCAGCGCGTTCCGTACCGCGATCCTGCCGAGTTCCGACGGCTGCTGCGCGACGGACGCGTACAACGTGCCGGCCTCGACCGCCTTCAGCCCGTCCGGCGTGCCGTCGAACCCGACGACCTGGACCGACTTCCCGGCCTTCGAGCCGAGCGCCTTGATCGCGCCGAGCGCCATCTCGTCGTTCTCCGCGAAGACACCGTCGATGTCCGGGTGCGCCTGGAGCAGGTTCGTCATCACGTCCAGGCCCTTGGTGCGGTCGAAGTCCGCGGGCTGCTTGGCGACGACCTCGATGCCCGGGTACTCCTTCAGCCCGGCCGCGAAGCCCGCGCCGCGCTCCCGGCTGGCGGAGGTGCCGGCCTGGCCCTGGAGGATGACGATCGTGCCCTTGCCGCCGAGCTTCTCGGCGAGCGCCTTCGCGCCCAGCGCGCCGCCCTCGACGTTGTCGGAGGCGACCAGCGCGGCCGTCTCCCCCTTGTTGACGCCGCGGTCCACGGCGACGACCGGGATGCCGGCCTTGTTGGCGCCGCGCACCGCGGGACCGGCCGCGTCGGAGTCCACCGGGTTGACGACGACCGCGGAGAGCGAGCCGCTGGTGAAGTTCTGCAGCTGGTTGGCCTGCTGGGAGGCGTCGTTCTGCGCGTCCGTGACCGTCAGGTCGACGCCCAGCTTCTTCGCCTCCTCCTCGGCGCCGTTGCGGATCTGCACGAAGAACGGGTTGTTGAGCGTCGACAGCGACAGGCCGATCTTCTGCGTCCTGCCGGCCGAGGACCCGTTGTGCAGCAGCGAGGTCGCGCCGACGACCGCGACGGCGACGACGGCGGCGATGACGTACGTCAGTGCCTGCTTGCCCCTGTTCCCGTTCCCGGACGCCCCGGCCGCCGGGGTGGTCGCGCCCGCCTTGCGGCGCAGCGTGTCGAACAGCACCGCCAGCGCGATGACGACACCGATGACGACCTGCTGCCAGAACGCGGACACGGACAGCAGGTTGAGCCCGTTGCGCAGCACCGCCAGGATCAGCGCGCCGATCAGCGTGCCCGACGCCTTGCCGGTGCCGCCCGCGAGGGAGGCACCGCCGATGACGACCGCGGCGATCGCGTCCAGCTCGTAGCCCTGCGCGGCCTGCGGCTGCGCGGAGGACAGCCGGGAGGCGAGCACGATGCCCGCGGCGGCGGCGAACAGGCCGGAGAACGCGTAGATGGCGAGCTTCTGCCGCTTCACGCGAAGGCCCGAAAGCCGCGCGGCCTCCTCGTTGCCGCCGATGGCGTACATGGAACGGCCGATGTACGTCCGGCCGAGCACGAACGCGGTGATCAGCCCCATCACGATCATCACGAGCACCGGCACGGGCAGCCACCCGCCGAGCGTGTCACCGAGGTGCGAGACCGAGTCCGGGAAGGCGATCGGCGAACCCTGCGAGATGACGAGCGACAGACCGCGCCCCACCGACAGCATGGCCAGCGTCGCGATGAACGGCGGCAGCTTCCCGTACGAGATGAGGAAACCGTTCACCAGACCGCAGGCGATACCCGTCGCGATGGCGAGGAGGACCGCGAGGACGACCGGTATCCCGGCCTCGGTCGCGCTCCACGCCAGCACGGTGGCGGACAGCGCGGCGACCGAACCGACCGACAGGTCGATGCCCGCCGAGACGATCACGAAGGTGACGCCGAAGGCGAGGATCGCGGTCACGGCGGCCTGGACGCCGACGTTGAGGAGGTTGTCGGCGGTCAGGAAGTCCCCGGACAGCGCCGACATGGCGATCACGAGGACGATCAGCGCGGTCAGCGCGCCGTTGTCGAGCAGCAGGCGGCGCAGGCCGGCCGTGGCGCCGCCCTGCGCGCCCGGCTTGCCCTTGAGCGTGTCAGTGGCCACGGGAGGCCTCCGTTCCGTTGGTGTGAGTACTGACGGCGAGAGCCATCACGGCGTCCTGCGTGGCCTCGTCGGCGGGGAGTTCACCCGCGACGCGCCCCTGCGCCATGACCACGACCCGGTCGCTCATGCCGAGCACCTCGGGCAGATCGCTGGAGATCATGAGCACGGCGGCGCCGGCGGCCGTCAGTTCGTTGATGAGCTGGTAGATCTCGACCTTGGCGCCGACGTCGATGCCGCGCGTCGGCTCGTCGAGGATGAGCACCTTGATGTCGGCCAGCAGCCACTTGCCGATGACGACCTTCTGCTGGTTGCCGCCGGAGAGCGTCCGCACATGCTGTCCGAGCCCGGCCATCCGCACCCCGAGCTGCCCGGCGATCCGCTCGGCCGACTCGTGCTGCCCCTTGAGGTCGACGAGCCCCGCGCGGGAGGAGGACCGGAGCGTGACCAGGCCGAGGTTCTCCTCGACGGAGGCGTCGAGCACCAGCCCCTGCCCCTTGCGGTCCTCGGGCACCAGCCCGATACCGGCCGCCATGGCGGCGTTCACGTCGTGGCGCCGCAGCGGCGCGCCCGCGACGTGCACGGCTCCGGCGTCGTACGGATCGGCGCCGAACACCGCCCGGACGACCTCAGTCCGCCCGGCCCCGACGAGCCCCGCGATGCCGACGACCTCACCGGCCCGCACCTCGAAACCCACGTCGTGGAAGACACCGTCCCGGGTGAGCCCCTCCACCTTGAGCAGCGCGTCACCGGCCTCGGCACGCTCGCGCGGGTACTGCTGCTCGATCGACCGCCCGACCATGAGCCGTACCAGCTCGTCCTCGGGCGTGGCGGCGGGCACCTGCCCGACGCTGCGGCCGTCCCGGATGACGGTGACCCGATCCCCCAGGGCGGCGATCTCCTCCAGGTGATGGGTGATGAACACGATCCCGACACCGTCCTCGCGCAGCCGCCGCACGATCGCGAACAGCTTCTCGACCTCCTCGGAGGTCAGCACGGCGGTCGGCTCGTCCATGATGAGCACACGCGCGTCCAGGCTGAGCGCCTTGGCGATCTCGACCATCTGCAGCCGCGCGATACCGAGTTCGCGCACGCGGGCACGGGGAGAGACGTTGATGCCGACGCGCTCGAGCAGCACCTCGGCGTCCGCGTCCATCTTCTTCCGGTCGATCATCCCGAACCGGCGCGGCTGCCGCCCGAGGAAGATGTTCTCGGCGACCGTCAGATCGGGGACCAGGTTGAACTCCTGGTAGATGGTGGCGATCCCGAGCCGCTCGGAGTCCTGCGCACCGTGGATGCGCACCTCCTCGCCGCCGACCGTGATCCGGCCGGTGTCGGGCGTGTAGGCGCCGGAGAGCATCTTGATGAGGGTGCTCTTGCCCGCGCCGTTCTCACCGAGGAGAACGTGCACCTCGCCCCGGCGCAGGTCGAAGTCGACGCTGTCGAGGGCGACCACGCCCGGGAAGGTCTTGCGGATGCCCTCGATGCGCAGCAACTCGTCCGGGTTGCTCACGACGTACTCCTTTGTACGGGGGACTGTTGTACGGGGGACTGTGGGGGCGTCGGCTCACCGCACGAGCGGCGTACGACGAGCCGGGCGGGCAGGGTCACGGACTCACCGGGTCTGCCCTCGATCCGGTCGACCAGCGCGCGCACGGCGGCCCGTCCCAGCGCGCCGGTCGGCTGGGCTATGGCGGTGACCGGCGGATCGGTGTGCACGAACCAGCGGACGTCGTCGAACGCGGCCAGCGCGATGTCGTCGGGCACGCGGAGCCCTCGCGCGCGTACGGCGTCCAGCGCGCCGAGCGCCATCAGGTTGTCGGCGGCGAACACGACCTCGGGCGGCTCGGCCAGATCGAGGAAGCCCTCGGTGACCCGGCGCCCGCTGTCGGCCTGGAAGTCGCCCTGGCCTATGTAGGCGTCGGGGAGGGCGAGCCCGTACGCGCCGAGCGCCTCCCGGAAGGCGTCCACGCGCTCGCGGCCGGTGGTGGTGGCGGCCGGCCCGGCGATGATCGCCAGCCGCCGGTGCCCGAGGGCGTACAGATGCGCCACGAGGTCCCGCACGGCGTCGCGCCCGTCCGACCTGACGACGGGCACGTCCACGCCGGGGATCCACCGGTCGACGAACACCATCGGCGTCCCCGCGCGGGCGGCGTCCAGCATGCGGGGCGACCCGCCGTCGGTGGGGGAGACGAGCAGTCCGTCGATACGCCGGTCCAGCAGCGTCGTCACGTGGTGGTCCTGGAGATCGGGCCGCTCGTCGGCGTTGCCGATGATCACGCTGTACCCGAGCGCGCGGGCCTCCTCCTCGACGGAGCGGGCCAGCTCGGTGAAGTACGGGTTCATCACGTCGCTGATCACCAGCCCGAGGGTGCGGGTCTGATCGGTGCGCAGCGACCGGGCGACGGCGTTCGGACGGTAGCCCAGCGCCTCGACGGCGGCCGTCACGCGTCGGCGGGCGTCCTCGCTGACCGACGGATGCTGGTTCAGCACCCGCGACACCGTGGCAACGGAGAGCCCCGCCTCGGCAGCGACATCCTTGATGCTCGCCATCACCGCTCCACCTCCTCGTGGAATCGATTACACGGGGGATTGGAATCGATTACACGGGATGGACGCAAGGGGGTGAGGGTGGCCGAAATCGAATCGTGACCGGGGTGGGCGAGTGCGGCGGGGTTCGCGGCGCGTCCACGTCTCGACCGCATCACCCGACGGGACAGGATCTCCCAGGGGCCCACACCCCCTCACCTCATGGGAAAGGGTGAGCATCCGGCGAACGAATGCAACTTGCGCACTCAAATGAGCGGAGCGTGAACACCGCAGGCCGAGATGCTCTCGCTTTTCAGGAGGGAGTGAGCAGGCTCCAGGCGGCTGCGCGGAGTTCCTCGTCCTCGTGGTCCTCGGAGAAGGGGGTGGCGCTGAGCAGGCGGCGCGGGGAAAAGGCGCAGGCCCGAAGGGTCGGGCGCAGCTCCTCGGGGGTCCGGCCGATGACGGCGAGGGCCTTGAGGGCGTGAAGGCCGACCGGACTGGGACCGACCAGCTCGGCGAGGACGGGGACAGCGCCGTCCGGGGAGCCGGTGATCCAGTAGTGCGCCTCGGCGGCGGTCGCCCGCGTCCACTCGTATCGCGCTGTCAGCATCGGTTCGACGAGGGAGAGCAGGGGTGCGGCGGCACTGCCGAGGGGCTGGAGGCGGCCCAGGTGCCAGTGTGTCGGGCCCTGTGCCGCCGAGAGCAGCTCCTCGAAGGTGCGAAGTGCCGGGGCGGTGTCACCGGTCAACCGGTAGTGGGCGACGGCCGCCGCGGCTCGCAGTGAGGCGTCGCCGCTCCGCCCGGCCTCCCGCGGGACGGAAGAGATCTCCCCGGTCAGGGTGGTGTCCAGGCCGGGCTGCCGGGCGGGAGCGCCGAGCGGTTCCAGCGCTGGTCCTCACGCGGCGGACGGAGGTGCGACAACGGGCGGGTTGAGGCGGGCGAAGCCTTCCTGGCGCTGGTAGGGGAAGTGCGGGTAGGGCGCCGTCCGGCCGCTCGCCGCGTCGAGTTTCGCCGTCTGGTCGGGCGTGAGCGTCCAGCCGACGGCGCCGAGGTTCTGGCGGAGCTGCTCCTCGTCGCGGGCGCCGATGATGACGGAGGAGACGGTCGGTCGCCGCAGCAGCCAGTTGATGGCGATCTGCGGGATGCTCCTGCCGGTCTCCTGCGCGATCTCGTCGAGGGCGTCGACCACGCGGTAGAGGAGTTCGTCCTCGACCGGCGGGCCGTAGTCCGCGGTGCGGTGCAGTCGGCTGTTGGCCGGGAGCGGCCGGCCGCGGCGGACCTTGCCGGTGAGCCGTCCCCAGCCGAGCGGGCTCCAGACGAGGGCTCCGAGGCCCTGATCGAGCCCGAGGGGCATCAGCTCCCACTCGTAGTCGCGGCCGATGAGTGAGTAGTAGACCTGATGCGCGACATAGCGCGGCCGGCCGTACCTCTCCGCGCTCGCGAGGGACTTCATCGCCTGCCAGCCGGAGAAGTTGGAGATGCCGGGGTAGCGGACCTTCCCCGCCCGTACGAGATCGTCGAGCGCGGACAGGACCTCCTCGACCGGCGTTCCGGCGTCATAGGCGTGCAGCTGGAACAGGTCGATGTAGTCGGTGCCGAGCCGGCGCAGGGCGTCCTCGCACGCGGTGATCAGGCGTGAACGAGAGGTGCCCGCGTCGCCGGGGCCGTCGCCCATCGGCAGGCCGGTCTTGGTGGACACGATCACCTGGTCCCTGCGGCCCTTGATCGCTTCGCCGAGCACCTCCTCGGAGGCCCCGCCGGAATAGACGTCGGCGGTGTCGAACATCGTGATCCCGGCATCGAGGCAGATGTCCACGAGACGTCGCGCTTCTCGCGCGTCCGTATTGCCCCAGGCGCCGAACAGCGGCCCCTGGCCGCCGAAGGTGCCGGCGCCGAAGCTCAGTGCGGGGACCTTGAGGCCGGATGCGCCCAGCCGCCTGTACTCCATGGCTGTTCCTCTCTCGTCACACGACCTGGCTAACGGGTCTGGAGTTCCGTTAGTGTGGACCTCAAGGTAGCAGGTGTGAGCGATTAATGGAACTGGAGTCCCGTTATGGGGTTTGAGGGTACGGATCCGGGGACCGTCCGTCCTGGTGGGCGCACGGCGCGGGTGCGGGCGTCGGTGCTGCGGGCGGCCGGGGACGCCTTGGCGGAGCACGGCTTCGCCCACCTGGACCTCGCCGACATCGCGCGCCGCGCCGAGGTGGGCAAGACCACCGTCTACCGCCGCTGGGGAACGGTGACCGGCCTGGTGGCCGATCTGCTGCTGGACATGGCCGAGCAGTCACTGCCGCGCACCGAGACCGGCTCGCTGCCCGGTGACCTCAAGGCCAACGCCCGGCTCGTGCAACGCACCTTGGCCGACCCGCGGCAAGGAGCACTGTTCAAGGCGGTGATCGCCGCCGCCACCTGCGAGGCGAAGACGGCCGAGGCCCTGCACCGCTTCTACGACATCCGCGTCAGGGAGTGGGCGCCCTGCGTCCAACAGGCCGTCGACCGGGGCGAGGTCCCCGAGGGCACCGACGTCCACGAGGTGATCCGCGCCGTCTCCGCCCCCCTCTACTACCGCCTGCTGACCACCGGCGCCCCCCTCGACGAAGCAGCCGCGGACCAGGCCGCCGAGGCCGCGGCGGCCGCAGCGCGCGCGGGAGCGTATGTGCGGGGCGGCGACGGCCGTGAGTGAGCCCTCACGCTTGACGCGGCGCTGGAGACGGGCTCCGTGGCGAGCAGTTCCACCCCGCCCACGACGAGAGCACCGACGCCGTCGGCAGGAGCCCGTCCGCCGGACCACTCACCAGGCCCGCGCCCACGTCGTGACGCGCAGGCCGCTCGGGGCGGTCTCCCGGACCGGGACCCGTGACATGCTCGCCGCGTTCCGACGGGCCGGGTCCGTCACTCGGCGGCCGAGCGTTCCTTGTCGTACTGCCAGTCCCACAGCTTGCACCACCGGTGGTCGTCGGTGTCGCCGATGTCGCGGTCTCTGATCAGTCGGTACGCCTCGGCGGTGCGTGGGTCGTCGCGCAGGGCGAGGCCGTAGGCGGCTTCCAGGCAGGTGAGCGGATCGTCCTCGTCGAGCAGCGCGAACAGGGCGTCGGCGACCACGGGCGAGTGGTCCGGGCACGAAGCCAGGAGCGCCGCTGCCTCCCCTCGTAGTCCGGCGTCCGGGCCGTCGGCCAGCGCGAGCAACGTCTGGACGGCAGGGGTGAGCAAGGCGTCGTCGCGGACGGCCGTCTTGCCGGCGAGAAGCCGCACCCTGGCGTCCGGGTCCCGAGTGAGGGCGAGCAGCGCGGCCCTGGCAGGGGGTGTCAGAGACGTGCCCTCGGAGGTCCAGAAGAGCCCGGGCACCTGTCGGCGGACCCGGGCGCCGGGGTGACCGGCATGACGGAGTCCGGCATCCTCCAGGCCGGGATGCTCGTACTCGGCGAAGGCTTCCAGCACCTTCACGAGCATCTCGACGTCCGTCTCCTCCGCCGCCCAGGAGGCCAGGAAGCCACCCTCCTGCTCCGCGTACGGGGAGTTGTACACGAGCACTCCCCGGGTCCGCAGGTACTCCGCCACGAAACGGCGGTGTGCCCGGTCGGGGTGGTGGCGGTGGGCCACCACGGCCTCCCAGGTCTCGAGACTCGGGCGATCGAGGAGGACCAGGAGCACCTGCCACCAGTTGGCGTGTTGCCCGTCCGGCTGGTCGAGTGCCCGGGTGATCAGTTCGTCCACGGGGGTCGGGATGCCGAAGGCCCTCTCCAGGGCGGTCAGGATGCCACCGTGTCCGGTTCGCGCGACGAGGCCGCCGAGCGATACCTGGCCGATCCACTCGATGTCGTCGGGTGCGTCCGGCAGGCGGACCGTGCGTGCCGGCCCCGACGCGCCCGTACGGCGCCGCAATTCCTCGACCGTACCCGTCTCGTACCAGCTCCGGGCCAGGGCGAGCAGCCGCTCCCGGGTTTCCTCGGGCAGCCGCAGCCGGGGCTCGTTGCCGAGTACGGCGGTGAAGACGGCCGGGGAGCCGCCGTCGACGGCTCGCCACAGTGGTGTGGTCCCGTCAGGCAACGCCCGGTCAGGATCGGCCCCGCCCTCGACCAGTACATCGGCGACGACAGAACCGAACGCCGCGACGGCCGTGCACAGCACCGGCAGCGCGTCGTCGCCCAGCGCGTTCGGGTCGGCACCCTCGTCCAACGACGCCCGCACCGCTTCGCCGTCCCCGGCCTGAACCGCCGCCACGAGCCGCCGGTCGACTTCACTCCTGCTCATGAGTGCCGAGCATCCGCGGGAAGCCGCGCACGGGCAAGCCATTTGCTTGCGGCCGCCTGTCAGGCCGCCGACAGCTCGCACCACACGTACTTGCCCTGGCTGCCCTGTCTGGCCAGCGGCTGCCACCCCCACACGTCGGCGCAGGCCCGCACCAGCGCCAGCCCCCGCCCGCCCTCCGCCTCACCTTCGAACGGCCTCGGCGGCTCCGGAGGTTGAGGGTCCGCGTCCCACGCCCCGATCCGCAACGTCCCCGGCGGCGACCAGTGCACGCGCAGGCCGGCGGGGCCCTTGGTGTGCCGCACGGCGTTGGACACCAGCTCGGTGGCGAGGAGTTCGGCGACGTCGACGAGGCGGATCAGTCCGTGCATGGTCAGGATCAGGCGGAGGGTACGGCGGCTGACGGTGACGGCGCGGAGGTCGTGGGGGATGTACAGGGAGTACTCCCACGGTTCGTTTTCGGGCATGCGGAACTCCGTTTCGGGCGTGGGGAGGTGGAAGCGGCCCCGGCGTCATTGCCGCAGCCGTCAAGACAGGACGGAACGGTGCGCTTCCGGTGAACCGGTGTCGCACGGTGTGCGTCGCGTCACTGACGGTAGATCTAAATTTAGGGACGCGGCAAGTCGATCGCGTAATCTGACGCCGAACGAGTTGCATCAACGGACGTGTGAAAAGGGCCAGTCGATGGTGAAAAGGCGCAAACCGACGGCACGTCAGGTACGACTGGCGACTGAACTGCGCAGGCTCCGTGAAGCAGCGGGACTCAACTCCGGCGAAGCAGCCGCGCTGTTGGGGGTGGCCCCCGCGCAGATCACCCACATTGAGTCCGCGCTCGCGGGCGTGAGCGAGCAGCGAGTTCGCCGCCTCGCCTCCCATTACGCGTGTACCGATGAGGAGTTCATCGATGCCCTCGTCGCGATGGCCGTCGAACGGACGAACGGTTGGTGGGAGGAGTACCGGGGCTCTCTGCCCACGTCGTTCCTGGACCTGTCCGAGCTGGAGCATCACGCCCGGTTCCTTCGCCACGTGGCGATCCTCTATGTACCGGGACTGCTCCAGACGGAGGACTACTCACGTGCCGTCTTCTCCGCCCGGTTGCCGGAACTAACTTCCGAGGAACTGGAGTTGCGCATCCAGCATCGCAAGGCGCGCCAGAGGTTCGCCATTCCTTACGAAGCGGTGATCCACGAAGCGGCGCTCCGCATCAGAGTCAGCGACCGTGCCACCTCCAGAGCTCAACTCGCACGGCTTCTGGAGCTCTCCGAGGCGGAACACATCACCGTGCGCGTCATCCCCTTCGACCTGGACGGTTTCGCCGACGCCTCCAGCACGATGACGTACGTGGGCGGCCCCCTGCCCAAACTCGACACCGTGGTCCGTGACGCGCTGCACGGCTCGGCCTTCATCGATTCCGAGGCTCAGCTCAACACCTATCGAACAACTCTTCTTAAGGTGGAGGCCGCGTCACTCGATCCCGGACAGTCGCGGGATTTCATCCACAGCTTGGTGAAGGAGTTCTGAGACCCCATGCACAACTGGCGTAAGTCGTCCCACTCGGGCCCGGGCGACGGCAACGAATGCGTAGAGATAGCCACGTCGCCCACCCACGTGGCCGTCCGCGACAGCAAGGCCCCCGCCCGGGCCACACTCGCCTTCCCTCTCGCGGCCTTCACTCACTTCCTCCAGGTGTTGAAGGAGCCGGGGGGAACGCCGCATCCTCGCTGAGCCAGCACACCTCCTCGGGGCTCCCGTCGCCCCGGTCGAACTGGCAGCACGCGGCGCCGACGGCGGTGGCGAGGTCGGTGAACGTCTTCCTGATGCTCGCCGACCGCTCGAACAGGCGGCTCATGCCCGACGTCGCCGCCCAGAACTCCAGGGCCGTGTACCCGGGGTCCAGGAAGGACTTGAACCGGACCGTCAGGTAGACGTACCCGATCCGAACTCTTCCGTTCTCCTCGGGCGGCAGACCGGACGATTTTCCGTACGCGCGCACCGCGTCATCGATGCCGAACATGAGGGACGTGTCCAGGTCGAGCATCTCGCTCGTGGAGCAGTCGACCGGCTCGCTGCCGAAGCCGGACGTGAACGGGAGGACGATCTGCTCGCCGCCGGGCAGCGTGACGTCGAGCGGCGGCACGTCACGGGCAGGGGGCGCCAGCTCGGCCACGGCGGCCAGCGCCCTCGCGACGTTCCGGGGACGCAGGTAGATGTCGTAGCCGTAGGTCAGCCCCATGGTTCCCCTCCGCAGGCCGGGTCGCACCGCACGTGCGCTTGATCCTGCCGGACCGTGCACCGCTGTCACACCCCACCGGTACCGTCGGATCATGTCCAACCAGCCCCCCGCGGCCCCCGGTGAACGCCGGCTCGCCACCCTCGAAGGCGTCCTGGAGCGGATCACCTACGCCAACGAGGAGAACGGCTACACGGTCGCCCGTGTCGACACCGGCAGGGGCGCCGGTGATCTGCTCACCGTCGTCGGCGCGCTGCTCGGTGCGCAGGTCGGGGAGTCCCTGCGGATGGAGGGGCGCTGGGGGTCGCACCCGCAGTACGGGAAGCAGTTCCACGTCGAGAACTACACGACCCTCCTGCCCGCCACGGTGCAGGGCATCCGCCGCTACCTCGGCTCCGGCCTGGTCAAGGGCATCGGGCCGGTCTTCGCCGACCGCATCACGCAGCACTTCGGGCTGGACACGCTCCAGATCATCGAGGAGGAGCCGAAACGCCTCATCGAGGTCCCCGGGCTCGGACCCAAGCGGACCAAGAAGATCGCCGACGCCTGGGAGGAGCAGAAGGCGATCAAGGAGGTCATGCTCTTCCTCCAGACCGTCGAGGTCTCCACCTCCATCGCCGTACGGATCTACAAGAAGTACGGCGACGCCTCGATCTCCGTCGTGAAGAACCAGCCGTACCGCCTCGCCTCCGACGTCTGGGGCATCGGCTTCCTCACCGCCGACAAGATCGCCCAGTCCGTCGGCATCCCGCACGACAGCCCCGACCGCGTGAAGGCCGGTCTGCAGTACGCCCTCTCGCAGGCCACCGACCAGGGCCACTGCTACCTCCCCGAGGAGAAGCTGATCGCCGACGCGGTGAAGCTGCTCCAGGTGGACACCGGCCTCGTCATCGAGTGCCTCGCCGAACTCGCCGCCGAGCCGGCGGAGGACGGCGAGGACCCCGGCGTCGTACGCGAGAAGGTGCCCGACCCGCAGGGCGGCGATCCCGTCACCGCCGTCTACCTCGTGCCCTTCCACCGGGCCGAGAACGCCCTCTCCGCCCAGCTCCAGCGCCTGCTCCGTACCGACGAGGACCGGATGCCCGCCTTCCGGGACGTGACCTGGGACAAGGCGCTCGGCTGGCTGAAGGGGCGTACGGGCACGGACCTCGCCCCCGAGCAGGAGGCGGCCGTCCGCCTCGCGCTCACCGAGAAGGTCGCCGTCCTCACCGGCGGCCCCGGCTGCGGCAAGTCCTTCACGGTCCGTTCGATCGTGGAGCTGGCCCGTGCCAAGAAGGCCAAGGTCGTTCTCGCCGCCCCGACCGGACGCGCCGCCAAGCGCCTCGCCGAACTGACCGGCGCCGAGGCCTCCACCGTCCACCGCCTGCTGGAGCTCAAGCCCGGCGGCGACGCCGCCTACGACCGGGACCGGCCGCTGGACGCCGACCTGGTGGTGGTCGACGAGGCGTCCATGCTGGACCTGCTCCTCGCGAACAAGCTGGTCAAGGCGGTGCCCCCGGGCGCCCACCTGCTCTTCGTCGGCGACGTGGACCAGTTGCCCAGCGTCGGCGCCGGCGAGGTGCTCCGGGACCTCCTCGCCGATGGCAGCCCCGTGCCCGCCGTCCGGCTCACCCGGGTCTTCCGCCAGGCCCAGCAGTCCGGTGTGGTGACCAACGCCCACCGGATCAACGCCGGGCAGCACCCCGTCACCGACGGCATGAAGGACTTCTTCCTCTTCGTCGAGGACGACACCGAGGAGGCCGGCCGGCTCACCGTGGACGTCGCGGCCCGCCGCATCCCGGCGAAGTTCGGCCTCGACCCCCGCCGGGACGTGCAGGTCCTCGCCCCCATGCACCGGGGCCCGGCCGGCGCGGGCACGCTCAACGGGCTGCTCCAGCAGGCCATCACCCCCGGCCGCCCCGACCTCGCCGAGAAGCGGTTCGGCGGCCGGGTCTTCCGCGTCGGCGACAAGGTCACCCAGATCCGCAACAATTACGAGAAGGGGGAGAACGGCGTCTTCAACGGCACCGTGGGCGTGGTCACCGCCCTCGACCCGGTCGACCAGCGCCTGACGGTGCTGACCGACGAGGACGAGGAGGTGCCGTACGAGTTCGACGAGCTGGACGAGCTGGCGCACGCCTACGCCGTGACCATCCACCGTTCCCAGGGCAGCGAGTACCCGGCGGTCGTCATCCCGGTGACCACGGGCGCCTGGATGATGCTCCAGCGCAACCTGCTGTACACGGCGGTCACCCGGGCCAAGCGGCTGGTCGTCCTCGTCGGCTCCCGCAAGGCGATCGGGCAGGCGGTGCGCACGGTCTCGGCGGGCCGCCGGTGCACGGCGCTGGACTTCCGCCTCACCGGTTCCCGCCTCTCGACCCTCTCGACCCCCGCGTCGCCCCGGTGAGCGCTCCGTCATCAAAAAATGATCGATCAAATGAGTCACGAAGGTCACAGAGCCCTTCCGGATGGGGAACGCAGGGGGCAGGATGGGCAAGTTGGCGGCACTCAGTGCCGCCGATAGGCCCGATGGTCGACCCCGAGTGCACTCTCCTGCGCCGAGTGGGGGATGGTGGAGACAGTCAGGGCACCTCGAAGATGAGGCACTAGGTCGGTGAGGGAAGACGTGAGCGACAACTCTGTAGTACTGCGGTACGACGGCAGCGAGTACACCTACCCGGTGATCGACAGCACCGTCGGCGACAAGGGCTTCGACATCGGGAAGCTCCGCGCGCAGACCGGTCTGGTGACACTGGACAGCGGCTACGGCAACACCGCCGCCTATAAATCCGGGGTGACCTACCTGGACGGCGAGGCCGGCATCCTCCGGTACCGCGGCTACCCGATCGAGCAGCTGGCCGAGCGCTCCACCTTCCTGGAGGTCGCCTACCTGCTGATCAACGGCGAGCTGCCGACCGTCGACGAGCTCTCCGCGTTCAAGGGCGAGATCACGCAGCACACCCTGCTGCACGAGGACGTCAAGAACTTCTACAAGGGCTTCCCGCGCGACGCCCACCCGATGGCCATGCTGTCGTCGGTCGTCTCCGCGCTGTCGACGTTCTACCAGGACAGCCACAACCCGTTCGACGAGCAGCAGCGCAACCTCTCCACCATCCGGCTGCTCGCCAAGCTCCCGACGATCGCCGCCTACGCGTACAAGAAGTCGGTCGGCCACCCGTTCGTCTACCCGCGCAACGACCTCGGCTACGTCGAGAACTTCCTGCGCATGACGTTCTCGGTGCCGGCGCAGGACTACGAGCTCGACCCGGTCGTCGTGGCCGCCCTGGACAAGCTGCTCATCCTGCACGCGGACCACGAGCAGAACTGCTCGACCTCCACCGTGCGCCTGGTCGGCTCCTCGCAGGCGAACATGTTCGCCTCCATCTCCGCCGGCATCTCGGCCCTGTGGGGTCCGCTGCACGGTGGCGCCAACCAGTCGGTGCTGGAGATGCTCGAGGGCATCCGGGCCGACGGCGGCGACGTCGACTCCTTCATCCGCAAGGTGAAGAACAAGGAGGACGGCGTCCGCCTGATGGGCTTCGGCCACCGGGTCTACAAGAACTTCGACCCGCGCGCCAAGATCATCAAGGCCGCCGCGCACGATGTGCTGTCCGCCCTCGGCAAGTCCGACGAGCTGCTGGACATCGCGCTGAAGCTGGAGGAGCACGCGCTCTCCGACGACTACTTCGTCTCGCGCAGCCTCTACCCGAACGTCGACTTCTACACCGGCCTGATCTACCGGGCCATGGGCTTCCCGACCGAGATGTTCACGGTCCTGTTCGCCCTCGGCCGCCTTCCGGGCTGGATCGCCCAGTGGCACGAGATGATCAAGGAGCCGGGTTCCCGCATCGGCCGCCCGCGCCAGATCTACACGGGCGTGGTGGAGCGGGACTTCGTCCCCGTCGAGGAGCGCTGAGGCTCCCGCCGAGCCGCATCACCGGGCCCCGTGCACGCAGGTCGTGTGCGGGGCCTTCTGGCGTGGACGGAAACGTCTTCTGGCGTGGACGGAAACGGAAAAGGCGCCCCGGCCGACGGTCCCCCCACGGGCCGACGTACCAGGGCGCCTTCCCATGTCCCGGTGCGGATTCCCCCCACGGGATCCGGCCGGGCGTCTGTGAGGACAGCGCCTGAATCGCTGTGTGAGCACGGGCGGACCTGAACCCGCCGCACTCGTCGGTGTGTGCGGTCTGCCGGGACAGCGCACGTGTCGGGAGGGCCGCTCAAAGCTCCCCGCTGGGTACGTGCCCCGGCAACGCAATCTCCGGAGAAAGTCCCCCAAGACATTCCCCAGATGTCAGACGGCGCCCCCCAAGACGCTGCCTGACATCGCCAACTTAGACCTTCGAACCCCTTCGATGGTTACGTTCAGATCACTGTGATCTGCGTCTCTTGCATATCCCTCGAAGGTGCGCAAGAGCCCGCAAACCGCTCACGGGGCCCAAGCGTAAGGAAGATGCGCGAGCCGTGTGAAGAGCTTATGTGAGGGTCGTACCGGGCGACAGGGGTACACCCCAACTTGAGACCTCAATGAAACGCCCGCAGGCGCAGGCTGTTCGTCACCACGAAGACCGAGGAGAACGCCATCGCCGCACCGGCGATCATAGGGTTCAGCAGCCCGGCCGCGGCCAGCGGCAGCGCGGCCACGTTGTAGCCGAAGGCCCACACCAGATTGCCCTTGATCGTGCCGAGTGTCCTGCGGGACAGCCGTATCGCGTCCGCCGCCACCCGCAGGTCACCGCGGACCAGGGTCAGGTCGCCCGCCTCGATCGCCGCGTCCGTGCCGGTGCCCAGGGCGAGACCCAGATCAGCGACAGCCAGCGCGGCCGCGTCGTTGACGCCGTCGCCGACCATGGCGACGCTGCGCCCCTCGCCCTGCAGCCGTCGTACGACGTCGGCCTTGTCCTCGGGCAGCACCTCGGCGATCACCTCGTCGATGCCCACGCTCCGCGCCACCGCCTCGGCGACGGCCCGGTTGTCACCGGTCAGCAGCACCGGCGTGAGCCCCAGGGCGCGCAGCTCGCGCACCGCCTCGGCGCTGGTCTCCTTCACGGCGTCGGCGACCGCGAGGACACCGCGCGCCACCCCGTCCCAGCCGGCCACGACGGCCGTACGCCCGTCCCGTTCGGCCTCGTCCTTCGCCCGGGCGAGATCCGGCGGCAGCTCCCCGAAGAGTTCGGCGAGGCGCCCCACGGCCACCTCGTGGCCCTCCACGCGCCCGCGTACGCCCCGGCCGGGGACGTTCTCGAAGCGCTCGGCCGCCGGCAGCGCACCGGCGCGTTCCTCGGCGCCCGCGGCGATCGCCCGCGCGACGGGGTGCTCGGAGGCGTGCTCCAGGGCGCCCGCGAGCCGCAGCAGCCGCCGCTCGTCGGTGCCCTCGGCGACGTGGACCTCCTGGAGGGTCATCCGTCCGGTGGTGACGGTGCCGGTCTTGTCCAGGACGACGGTGTCGACGCGGCGGGTGGACTCCAGGACCTCGGGGCCCTTGATGAGGATGCCGAGCTGGGCACCCCGCCCGGTGCCGACCATCAGCGCGGTCGGCGTGGCGAGCCCGAGGGCGCACGGGCAGGCGATGATCAGTACGGCGACGGCCGCGGTGAACGCGGCCACGGTGTCGCCCGTGGCGCCGAGCCACACCCCGAAGGTGCCGACCGCGATCAGCAGCACCACGGGGACGAAGATCCCGGAGATCCGGTCGGCGAGGCGCTGCACCTGCGCCTTGCCGTTCTGCGCCTCCTCGACCAGCCGCGCCATCCGCGCGAGCTGTGTGTCGGCGCCGATCCGGGTCGCCTCGACGACGAGCCGTCCGCCCGCGTTGACCGTGGCACCGGTGACGGTGTCGCCGGCGGTGACGTCCACCGGGACGGACTCGCCGGTCAGCATGGAGGCGTCCACGGCGGAGGAGCCCTCGAGGACCGTGCCGTCGGTGGCGATCTTCTCCCCGGGGCGTACGACGAACCGGTCGCCGACGGCCAGCCGCTCCGCCGGGATCCGCACCTCGCGTCCCCCGCGCAGTACGGCGACGTCCTTGGCGCCCAGTTCCATCAGCGCCCGCAGGGCCGCTCCCGCGCGGCGCTTGGAGCGGGCCTCCAGGTAGCGGCCGAGCAGGATGAAGACGGTGACGCCGGCGGCGACCTCCAGGTAGATCGTGGAGGCGCCGTCGGTGCGGGCGACGGTGAGTTCGAAGGGATGCCGCATGCCGGGCATGCCCGCGTCGCCGAGGAACAGCGCCCACAGGGACCAGCCGAACGCGGCGAGCGTGCCGACGGAGACCAGCGTGTCCATGGTGGCCGCGCCGTGCCGGAGGTTGGTCCAGGCCGCCCGGTGGAAGGGGGCGGCGCCCCAGACCACGACGGGCGCGGCGAGGGTGAGCGAGAGCCACTGCCAGTTGTCGAACTGCAGGGGCGGGACCATCGCCAGCAGGACGACGGGGAGGGCGAGGAGCGCGGAGCCGGTGAGGCGCCGGCGCAGGGCGGCCGGTTCGGGGTCGGCCTCCGCGGCGGGCGTCCCGTCGCTCTCGTCGCGCGGGGGCGCGGGTTCCTCGGCGGTGTAGCCGGTCCGCACCACCGTGGTGATCAGGTCGGCGACATCGGTGCCCGGCGGGTAGCTGATCCGGGCCTTCTCCGTCGCGTAGTTCACCGTGGCGGTGACGCCGTCCATGCGGTTGAGCTTCTTCTCGACGCGGGCCGCGCAGGAGGCGCAGGTCATCCCGCCGATGAGCAGCTCGACCTCCGAGCGGGCCGGCTGTTCGGCGGCCGGTGCCTCGGCGGCGGTGGTGCTGGTCATGTCCGTACTCCAGGAACATCCGTGGCTCCGGGGACGCCCGGGGCTCCGGGGGCGGTGGCGTGCCGGGCCGCGGGGAACGGGTGGCCGCTGCGGCCCGGTTCACGCCGTGCGGAAGCGGGAACTCCCGTTCAGGCCGTGCCGGCCAGCTCGAAGCCGGCCTCGTCGACGGCGGCGCGGACGGCCTCCTCGTCGAGCGGGGCGGCGGAGACGACGGTCACCTCGCCGGAGGAGGCGACCGCCTGCACCGAGCTGACGCCGGCGAGCCGGGAGATCTCGCCGGAGACGGCGCCCTCGCAGTGCCCGCAGCTCATCCCGCTCACCTTGTAGACGGCGGTGACGGAACCCTGGGTGTCGGTCTGGGAGGTCATCTCTTGCTCCTCGTCGAGGCGTATGGGGTCGGTGTGGCCGTGGCCACGACTTCAGGTTATACCCCTAGGGGGTATGAATCCAAGTGCGACGACCGGAACGGCGCAAGGCGGACCGGGACACCATCGTCCTGGACGCCGCCCCGCCCGCCCTCGCGGCCATGGGTGGGGCGGGGCGGGGCCGGCGTGACGGTGGTCGAGCCCTGGAGCCGAGCGCGGGGTGCCGGGAGGTTCAGCCGTTGTCACGGCCCCGGTTGCCCGGCCGGGAGGCGACCCACGCCCGGACGGTGTCGGCGTACCAGTAGGGCTTGCCCGCCTCCACCCGGTCGGGCGGGGGCAGCAGGCCGTGTTTGCGATAGGAGCGGACGGTGTCCGGCTGCACCTTGATGTGGGCCGCGATGTCCTTGTAGGACCACAGCGATCGGTCGGTCATGGTGGCACCTCCCCGTGCGCACCGCGGCGACGGCCGGGGGCGGCCGTCAGGGGGAGCCGGGTGCGCGCTGGTGATCAGGCATGCGTTGTGCCCGGTGAACGAGGCCCGTCGGCGGCGGGGCAGGGGTTGTGCGCCGGATGTGACGGAAGGCCCGCGCACGTGTGACACCCGTGACGGTACGGGAGTGTTTGTGACAGGGATGCCGCACAGGCGCGCGCCGGTCCGTCGGCGGGGCACGTTGACATCACGCGGCGCCGGACTCCCGTACCAGTGCCCGCAACTCGTCCGCGGACTCCGGGGCCAGCCGGTAGATGCCGTGCACGCTCGCCGCGCTGCGCAGTTCGCCGTCCACGACGTGCTTGATCTGCCGCTCGCCCCGCCGTGACCGGTAGGTGAGCCGGGCCAGCAGGTCGGGCGGTACCGGACGGTCGAAGGTGAGCGGGCTGCCGGGCGGTCCGACGACGACCTCGCTGACGCAGCCCGCCTTCAGCGGTTTCCAGTGGACGAGCCGGAGGTAGTCCTCCATGGCCAGTTCCTCACCCGCCGTGTCGTAGTCCAGGACGCGTCCCACCTCCATCGCCCCGAGCACCCACAACCGCTTGCGGAAGACCCGGACCGGATGGATCACGTCCCCCGGGCACACCCCGGCGCGTACGAAGCTCGGCAGCGACTGGTGCGGTCCGCCGAACATCACGGTCAGGCGCTCACCCGCACAGCCCTCGCGGGCAAGGTATTTGCACAGGTCATTGGTCCACAGAGCGGTGTACGCGTTCGGCATGGCACCGCACGGTAGCCGCGGGTGCTGACACCGAGGTCCGGGAGGGCGCCGTCACGTTCTCGTCCGAATGTCCGGACAAAACATTGACAGGGCTTCGTACCCGGGGCTAGAAACCGGGGAGGACCACACAGGAGTGGAGCCGTACGAAGGGGACGCGATGGCGTACGACGTGATCACCATGGGGCGGACCGGGGTGGACCTCTATCCGCTCCGGACGGGCGTACCGCTGCCGCGGGTCACGTCCTCCGGCAGGTTCCTCGGCGGCTCGGCGACCCATGTCGCGGTCGCCGCCGCCCGCCTCGGCCGCCGTACCGTGGTGATCACCCGTACCGGCGACGACCCCTTCGGCACCTGCCTCCACGAGGCGCTGCACGACTTCGGCGTCGACGACCGCTGGGTCACGCCCGTCCCCGACGAGTTCGACGCGGCACTCGCCGCGGGAGCCGTCACATGACCGACCCGTACGTCCCCCGGGGCGCCACCACCGGCACCCCGGCACCGATCGCCTCCGGCGCGGGAGGCCGCTTCGCTTTGGCAGGAGCGAAGTGCGAGCGACGACTCCCCGCCCGCCGCGGCCCCGCGCCGGAGGTTCCGCCGAAGTGTCATGTGTCCACTCGGAGACCCGAACGGCCGACACTGTGTCGGGCCCGTCCGGCCGCCCGGCCCTGGTGGGATGGACCCGTGGCCGAGACCGCGGCGCGTCCGCCCGCGGCCGGAGCGCACGAGCTGTACGAACGGCACGTCTCCACCCGTCGCCGCCATCTGTGAAGGAGTTCCCGGTCATGACGAAGATCGTCAACCACTGGATCGGCGGCAAGACCGCCGAAGGCGCCTCGGGTACGTACGGCCCGGTGACGGACCCGGCGACCGGCGAGGTCACCACGAAGGTCGCGTTCGCGTCCGTCGAGGAGGTCGACGCCGCCGTCGCCGCCGCCAAGGAGGCGTACCTGAGCTGGGGCCAGTCCTCCCTGGCCACCCGCACCTCGATCCTCTTCAGGTTCCGCGCGCTGCTCGACGCCCACCGCGACGAGATCGCCGAGCTGATCACCGCCGAGCACGGCAAGGTGCACTCCGACGCGCTCGGCGAGGTGGCACGCGGCCTGGAGATCGTCGACCTGGCCTGCGGGATCAGCGTGCAGCTGAAGGGCGAGCTGTCCACGCAGGTCGCCAGCCGCGTCGACGTGTCGTCCATCCGCCAGCCGCTGGGCGTCGTCGCCGGCATCACGCCGTTCAACTTCCCGGCGATGGTGCCGATGTGGATGTTCCCGCTCGCCATCGCCTGCGGCAACACCTTCGTGCTGAAGCCGTCCGAGAAGGACCCGTCGGCCTCGGTCCGCCTCGCCGAACTCCTGTCGGAGGCCGGTCTCCCCGACGGTGTGTTCAACGTCGTGCACGGCGACAAGGTGGCCGTCGACCGCCTCCTCGCCCACCCCGACGTCAAGGCGGTCTCCTTCGTCGGCTCCACCCCGATCGCCCGCTACATCCACACCACCGCCTCGGCGCACGGCAAGCGCGTCCAGGCCCTCGGCGGCGCCAAGAACCACATGCTGGTCCTGCCCGACGCCGACCTCGACGCGGCGGCCGACGCGGCCGTCTCCGCGGCCTACGGCTCGGCGGGCGAGCGCTGCATGGCGATCTCCGCGGTCGTCGCCGTCGGCGCGATCGGCGACACGCTGGTGGAGAAGATCCGCGAGCGCGCCGAGAAGATCAAGATCGGCCCCGGCAGCGACCCCACCTCCGAGATGGGCCCGCTGATCACCAAGGTCCACCGCGACAAGGTCGCCTCCTACGTGGCCGGCGCGGCGGACGAGGGCGCCGAGGTCGTCCTGGACGGCACCGGCCACACCGTCGACGGCCACGAGAACGGCCACTGGATCGGCATCTCCCTCCTCGACAAGGTGCCGACCACGGCGAAGGCCTACCAGGACGAGATCTTCGGCCCGGTCCTGTGCGTCCTGCGCACGGAGACCTACGAGGAGGCCCTGGACCTCATCAACTCCTCCCCGTTCGGCAACGGCACCGCGATCTTCACCCGGGACGGCGGCGCCGCCCGCCGCTTCCAGCTGGAGGTCGAGGCCGGCATGGTCGGCGTGAACGTCCCGATCCCGGTCCCCGTCGGCTACCACTCCTTCGGCGGCTGGAAGGACTCCCTCTTCGGCGACCACCACATCTACGGCAACGACGGCACGCACTTCTACACCCGCGGCAAGGTCGTCACCACCCGCTGGCCCGACCCGGCGGACGCCCCCACTGGCGTCGACCTGGGCTTCCCGCGCAACCACTGAGCCCGCGCGAACCGTCACCCCGCCCGGCCGGGACCGTGCCCATCACCACGGTCCCGACCGACCGCTCGCAACCGCTCCGGGGGCACGGCCCCGTCCTCCGCTTCCCCGCCACCGCCTGGACGGCCTTCCTCGACACCGTCAAGGGCTAGAGATCACGGACTGTTTGAGCCACGCAGTGTGACCTGCTGCGGCCGGGGGCGGCCGTGGTGAACACGGTGTCCACCGTCACTTTGCGCGGGCATGGCCACGGTGCTCGGCTGAGCGGCGAGCGCCTGGTCGACGAACTCCCGTACGAGTGCCAAGGTGTCGGGCACTGTGACGTCCTTCGTCCACGTCGTGCGGTGCCGAGAGCCGTCGCGGGCCGCTGAAGGAGTTCGTGACCAACGGCGACCTCCGCGGTCTGCGCGCGTACCTGATGGTGGTGGGCGCGTGCAGCAAGGTGGCCGCCGACGGATGGACCACCGGGCACGACAGCATGGTGTGGGCGCGACTGTTCGACACGCACCTCGACGTCACCGCGCAGTCGGCGCGTACGGCCGCATGGCGTACGCTCCGGCGGCTTGAGGACCGCGGTCTCCTGGTGTGCGACCGGCGGCGGGGGTGGCATTGTCCGGGCCCCGGACACGGGGATGCCGTGGGCGAATCCGTCGGACGGCCGCCAGGCACCCGCCTCGCAACACGATTGGAGCGTTTCTCTCAGCGAAACACCGCGTAGACGGCGTCATGCTGGGAGAACCGCTCCCATCACCAAACGGCGACGAGATTCGCCAACAGCATCACCCCTGGGGCGGGGCCCGGCACACGTGGACGGCCTGCCCAACGCCCCGCTTCCCCGCTCGATTACGCCGCCGGGTCACCGGAGGGTTCGGCGCTGCGTCGGCGGACGACGTCCGGTAGCTGATCGAACCTTCGGCCGGAGCGCGTGTGCCGTGCGGGTTCGAGCGCCCCGGGCAAAACCGCGGCCCCCCACCCCCCCCCCGGCGGGCCCCCCTGGGGGTACCGGTGGGAACAAC
>NZ_JBHYVC010000064.1:22738-36307 GCF_042749965.1 Streptomyces sp. NPDC059454
CCGCGCGCGCGGCGGGCGTGGGCCGCGGTCCCCGGGGCCCGGCACCACCCCGGGCGGCCCCGTACGCCCCGGGGAGGTCCCCGGGTTCGGTCTCCGGTCGACAACTCGTCGACAGGTCGACCACGTACCGTTGACGCATGGATCTTCGACTGCCCGGATCGCGGTGGCTGCGGTCACGACGGCCGCTGTCACGGCGGTCGCGACGGGTCATCTCCGCCGCGGCCGCCGTCGTCGTGCTCGCCGGTGCCGGTACGTGGAGTGCCGTCGCCTCCGACGACGCGCCCGCGGTACGCCGTGCCGACCAGGTCGTGAGCGCGGGCGGCGGGGTGCGCGTCGACACCTCGTACTTCACCGCCGGGCCCGACGGCCGCCGCCCCGCCGTCCTGCTCGGACACGGCTTCGGCGGCAGCAAGGACGACGTGCGGGAGCAGGCCGAGGACCTCGCGCGCGACGGGTACGCGGTCCTCACCTGGTCCGCGCGCGGCTTCGGCGGGTCGACCGGGAAGATCGGGCTGAACGACCCGGAGGGCGAGGTCGCCGACGTCTCCCGGCTGATCGACTGGCTGGCGGACCGGCCCGAGGTCGAGCTCGACGAGGACGGCGACCCGCGGGTGGGCATGACCGGCGGCTCGTACGGCGGTGCCATCGCCCTGCTCGGCGCCGGGTACGACGACCGGGTCGACGCCATCGCCCCGGCGATCACCTACTTCGACCTCGCCGACGCGCTCTTCCCGAACGGCGTCTTCAAGAAGCTGTGGGCCGGCGTCTTCGTCAACTCCGGCGGCGGCTGCGAGAAGTTCGAGCCCGCGCTGTGCGCGATGTACGAGCGGGTCGCCGAGTCCGGCGTCCCGGACGCCGAGGCGCGCGAGCTGCTCGAGGCGCGCTCGCCGTCCGCCGTCGCCGACCGCATCGACGTGCCCACGCTGCTCGTGCAGGGCCAGACCGACTCGCTCTTCCCACTCGGCCAGGCCGACGCCGCCGCGAAGGCGATCCGCGCCAACGGCGCCCCGGTCGACGTCGACTGGATCGCGGGCGGCCACGACGGCGGCAGCCTGGAGACGGACCGCGTGCAGGAGCGCGTGAGCACCTGGTTCGACCGGTACCTGAAGGACGACAAGGGTGCCGACACCGGCCCCGCCTTCCGCGTCACCCGCACCGGAGGCGTGGACTCCACCGACGGCCGGGCCGTGCTGAACGGCGCGAGCGCCGACACCTACCCGGGCCTGACGAGCGACGGCCGGTCCTTCCCCCTCACCGGACGCGAGCAGAGCTTCGCCAATCCGGCCGGCGCCAACCCGCCCGCCGTCTCCTCCCTGCCCGGCCTCGGCGGCTCCGGCGGACTCGCCCAGCTCTCCTCGCTCGGCGTCGGCGTCTCCCTGGACTTCCCGGGCCAGTACGCCCGCTTCGAGTCCGCCCCGGTCGGCGACGACCTGCGGATCACCGGCTCGCCGGCCGTCACCGTGCACGTCGAGTCGACCGGTGACGACGCCGTCCTGTTCGGCAAGGTGTACGACGTCGGCCCGGACGGACGGCAGCAGGTGCTGCCCTCGCAGCTCGTCGCCCCGGTCCGCGTCGAGGACGCCAAGGCCGGCAAGGACGTGACGCTCACCCTCCCGGCCGTCGACCACGAGGTGCAGAAGGGCCACCGCCTGCGCCTGGTCCTCGCCTCCACCGACCTCGGCTACGCCTCCCCGGCCGCCCCGGCGACGTACACCGTCTCCCTGAAGAGCGACCTCACGGTGCCCACCGCACCCGGTGTGACCACCGCCGCGGCCCCGCTGCCCGCATGGGTGGTGTGGTTGCCGGCCGCCGGCGCCCTGATCGCCCTCGCCCTGCTGCTCACCGGCCGCCGCCGCACCACCGCCCCGGCGCCCGACCCGGAACTGGCCGACGTCCCGCTCCAGATCACCGGCCTGAGCAAGCGCTACGCCCGCTCCTCGGACCGGTACGCCGTACGGGACCTGTCCCTCCGGGTGGAGAAGGGGCAGGTGCTCGGTCTGCTCGGCCCGAACGGCGCGGGCAAGACGACCACCCTGCGCATGCTGATGGGGCTCATCAAGCCCGACGGCGGCGAGATCCGCGTCTTCGGCCACGCCATCCGCCCCGGCGCCCCGGTGCTGTCCCGGGTCGGCGCCTTCGTCGAGGGCGCGGGCTTCCTGCCGCACCTGTCCGGCCGGGAGAACCTGGAGCTGTACTGGCGGGCCACCGGGCGTCCGCCCGGGGACGCCCGCATGGAGGAGGCCCTGGAGATCGCGGGGCTCGGTGACGCGCTCGCCCGCGCGGTGCGCACCTACTCCCAGGGCATGCGCCAGCGCCTCGCCATCGCCCAGGCCATGCTCGGCCTCCCGGACCTGCTCATCCTCGACGAACCGACCAACGGACTCGACCCGCCGCAGATCCGCGAGATGCGCGAGGTGATGATCCGGTACGCGGCCGCCGGGCGCACGGTGATCGTCTCCAGCCATCTGCTGTCGGAGGTCGAGCAGTCCTGCACCCACCTCGTGGTGATGGACCGCGGGCAGCTCGTCCAGGCCGGTCCGGTGCACGAGATCATCGGCTCCGGCGACACCCTGCTCGTCGGCACCGGCACTCCCGTGGACGAGCCGGTCGCCGAGAAGATCGCCGCGCTGCCGGGCGTCGTCTCCGCCGTCCGCACCGACGAGGGGCTGCTGGTCCGGCTCGACGCCGACGGCACCGCCCCGCGCCTGGTCGCCGAACTGGTCCGGCTGGAGGTGCCCGTGGCGTCGGTGGGCCCGCACCGCCGCCTCGAAGACGCCTTCCTCACCCTGATCGGAGGTTCCGCATGAGCACGCTCACCGAGCGAGCCGGGCAGGCCGAGCCGGCCGGCCCGACCGGCTCGGCCGACCCCGTCGAGGTCGCCGCCGGCTACCGCGCGGGCCGCACCCTGCCGCTGCGGGTGGAGCTGGTCCGCCAGCTCAAGCGCCGCCGCACCCTCGTGATGGGCGCGATCCTCGCCGTCCTGCCGTTCGTGCTGGTGGTCGCCTTCGCGATCGGTGGCACGCCGGACGGCGGCCCGGAGGGCAACCGCGTCAACCTGATGGACACGGCCACCGCGTCCGGCGCCAACTTCGCCGCCGTGAACCTGTTCGTGTCCGCGGGCTTCCTGCTGGTCATCCCGGTCGCCCTGTTCTGCGGGGACACGGTCGCCTCGGAGGCCGGCTGGTCCTCCCTGCGCTACCTGCTCGCCGCACCCGTGCCCCGGATGCGGCTGCTGTGGTCCAAGCTGATCGTCGGACTGGGGCTGAGCCTGGCCGCGATGGTGCTGCTGCCGGTGGTGGCGCTCGCCGTCGGCACCGTCGCCTACGGCTGGGGCCCGCTGCAGATCCCCACCGGCGGCGTGCTCGACCCGGGCACGGCGGCGCAGCGGCTCGTGGTGGTCGTGGCGTACCTGTTCGTGTCGCAGCTGGTCACCGCCGGGCTCGCGTTCTGGTTGTCCACCCGCACCGACGCCCCGCTGGGCGCGGTCGGCGGCGCGGTCGGCCTGACCATCGTCGGCAACGTCCTGGACGCCGTCACCGCCCTCGGCGACTGGCGTCACTTCCTGCCCGCGCACTGGCAGTTCGCCTGGGCGGACGCCGTCCAGCCGAACCCGGAGTGGTCCGGCATGATCCAGGGCGCGTCGGTGTCCGTGACGTACGCGCTGGTGCTGTTCGCGCTGGCGTTCCGCGGGTTCGTCCGCAAGGACGTGGTGTCCTGACGCCCCGGGCCGCGCGTCCGCCCGTGCGGTCCAACCGGGTGAACCTGCGCAACCGATTCCGTCGAGTCGGGTTGATGAAGGAGTAGGCCATGCGGCAGCGGAGGGCCAGAACGCGTGGCCGCTCCCATTTCTTCAAGCAGGAAGACAACCACATTGCGACAGACCCTGAGCAGGGGAGTGTTCGTGGCGGCCGCCGCCGCTACGGGCATTCTGTCCCTGTACGGAACGCCCGCCCTCGCCGACTCGTACGCGGTGGGCGGTGCCGAGGACTCTTCCGGTGCGCTGTCCGGGAACAACGTGCAGGCGCCGGTCCACACGCCGCTCAACCTGTGCGGCAACTCAGTGAACGTGATCGGAGCCTTCAACGAGACGTCCGACAACACGTGCGTCAACGGCTCCCACACGTCCGAGAACGGCTCGCACGGTGACTCCGCCGACGGGGCGCACGCGGTGGGCGGCGCCAAGAACTCGCCCGGACTGGCGTCCGGGAACAACGTGCAGGCGCCGGTCCACACGCCGGTGAACGTGTGCGGCAACTCCGCGAACGTGGTCGGGGCCTTCAACGAGACGTCCGGCAACACGTGCGTCAACGGCTCCCACGGCCACGCGAAGGAGTCCGCGGACGACTCGAACGGGGAGAGCTCGCACGGCGACTCCTCCTACGGCGAGTCCTCGTACGGCGACTCCTCCTACGGCGACTCCGGTGGCGCGCACGCGGTGGGCGGCACCGAGGGCTCGCCCGGACTGGCGTCCGGGAACAACGTGCAGCTGCCCGTCCACCTGCCGGTGAACGTGTGCGGCAACGGCGTCGACGCCATCTCGCTGTTCGACGGCGCCTACGGCACCACCTGTGTCAACGACAGTGGCTACGGCAAGGAGGAGGACGAACCCGAGAAGGAGACCACGCCCCCGCCCACCAAGGTCAAGACGCCTCCCACGTACGAGGTCGAGAAGCCCCCGGCCGAGGAGGAGGAGGTGCCCGGCAGCCCGCCGCACCTGGCCGAGACCGGCAGCGACGGCATGATCGCCGCCTCGGCGGCCGGCGCCGTCCTGATCACCGGAGGCGCGATGCTCTACCGCCGCGGCCGCCTCGCCTCCCGTCGCTGAGCCGCTGAACCGTCGGCTGCCGGGCCCGCCCCACCCGGCAGCCGTGCTCGACGGCTCCATCCGGCAGCCGTACCCGTGCGGCCCTACCCGGCAGCCGTACCCGTACGACGACGCGTCCCCCGGACCGACCCGGTCCGGGGGACGCGTCGTCGTAGGTGCCCGTCAGCCGCTCACCGGCGACGGTGCCCCGCTGCGGCTGCCGCCGCCCGGAAGGGGAACCGCCCCCCGCGCCGGCGTCGACCTCAGCCGCCGGCGCACCCCCTGGACCAGCGTCGACGCCGTGAACGTCGCGCCGTGCACGAAGCGCATCGCCGGGCCGAAGCCGGACGCGGTCACCAGGCCCGCCAGGAACAGCCCCGGGTGCGAGGACTCGAAGCTGTGGCCGAGCGCCGGGGAACCGTCGGGCAGCGCCGCCAGCGTCCCGCGCAGCTCGGCGGAGAGCAGGGCGAGCCGGTCGCGGTGCGCCTTGAACCCCGTGGCGGCGATGACGTGCTCGGTCTCCATGGAGCGCCGGGAGCCGTCACGGCCGGCCAGGTCCAGGCGCAGCCCGCCCGGCACCGCGGCGGCCGCGGTGACCTCCTGGCCCGGCAGCAGGTCCACCGCCCGCTCCACCCGGTCCCGCACCCACCACGCGCCCGCGGGGCCCAGCGCCGTGGCCGCGATCCGCGACCGGGACGCCTGCGGCAGCCGCCGGAACAGACCGGGGCGCTCGGCGTAGAACCAGTTCCGCCAGCCGGGCCCGAGACCGCTGTGCGGCGAGCGGACCGACTGCCACCACGGACGCTCCCACGGCGGCGGCACGTCGTTCCACCGCAGCCGCTCCGACCGCGCCAGCACCCGTACCCGCGTGCCCTGCTCGGCGAGGAGCGCCGCCGTCTCCAGGGCCGCCTGGCCGCCGCCGATCACCGTGACGTCCTTGCCCTGGAAGTGGCCCAGGTCGCTGTGGTGGCTGCTGTGCGTCACCAGCGTGGGGTGCAGCCCGCGCAGGGCCGGCGGCACCTCGATGAACGGCATCACCCCGACCGCCAGCGCCACCGTCCGCGCGTGCAGCGCCTGCCCGTCCTCGGTGACCGCCGTGAAACCGTCGGGACCGGACGACACCCGGGTGACCGTGCGCTCGTCCACCCCCGGCACGGCGTTGCGGGCGAACCACAGGCCGTACGAGGCGAACGCCTCCACCGGGATCGGGTGCGCGTGACGTGCCGTCAGGCCCTGCTCGGCGCAGTACGCGTCCAGCCGCCAGCGCCCGCCCGGATCGGACAGGTTGGACGCCCACGGCTCCGACTTCAGGAACATGCCGCCGGGCATGTGGTCCCGCCAGGACGCCATGGGCCGGCCGAACACGCGCAGGTTCAGTCCGGCGTCCGCGGCGTGGGACGCGATCGACAGACCGTACGGACCGGCGCCCACCACCAGGAGGTCGTACACCATCAGCTGCTCGCTTTCTCGTTGTCGGTCGGGAAGGTCGGAGAGGACGCGGCCGCCCGGGGAACGGGGCGGGGCGCCGGTACGGAGGCCGCCGTGCCGAGCCGTCGCCGCAGCCGGCCGGACACATGGCGGGCCCACAGGGCCCACATCGCCCATCCGGGGGCGCGGTCGTCCCTGGCGTACCAGGCCAGTTCGCGTCCGCCGGGCGCCGTGCGCAGCGCGGCGAACGGCGCGTAGTTCTCCACCACGAACGACCGCCCGGCCACCGGATTCCCGTCCGGCAGCGGCCGTCCGGTCAGATCCAGGTGCAGGGCGCGTACGACGTCCAGTCCGGCGGTGTCCGCGAAGAGCCGGAACTGGGCGCCGGGGCGCGGGTTGAAGTCGAGGAGGTGGTAGCGGCCGGTCGTGCCGCAGCGGCGGAAGTCGAGGTCGAAGACGCCGCGGTAGCCGAGTTCGCCGGTGAGCCGTTCGGCGAGCGCCCGGACCTCGGGGTTGGGTGTCCAATGGCCCACCGCGGTCAGCCCCGCGCCGCGCGGCCAGGACAGTTGCTTGCGGCCCGGGCCGCCGGCGCGCACGGCGCCCGCACGGTCGGCGTAGCCGTGGAAGAACCAGTCCCGGTCCTCGCCCGGCGGCAGGTACTCCTGCAGCAGCAGCGGGCTGCCCGCCTCCGCGGTGCGCGCGTGCAGCTCGCGGGCCTGCTGTGCGGAGTGCACCAGCTGGGTGCTGCGCAGTCCGCCGCCGGCCGGCAGCAGCCAGGGCCGGCTCCACTTCGCGACCAGCGGCAGCCCGAGCCGGTGGGCGTCGTCGGCGGCCCGCCGCGGGCTGTCCGGGACGAGCGTGAGCGGGTGCGGAACGTCCGCGGCGGCGCACACGGCGGCCAGTTCCGCCTTGTCGGCGACGCGTTCGGGCAGCGTGGCCGGCATCTCGGGCAGCAGGTAGGAGGGTGCGAGGTCGCCTCGCAGCCGGCCCGCGGCGATCGCGGTCGCGTCGTCCAGCGGGATCAGCACGGCCGGGCGCCCCACCCGGCCGGCCACCCGGCGCAGCACGGCGAGGATCTGCTGCGCGGACGCCCCCGGTGGCGGCGGGGCGTGCATGCTGTGGACATAACGCGAGCGACGTACGGGACTTCCCGTGGAATCGGCGACGACATGTACCTCCGCTCCCGCCCTGCCGAGCGACCGCACGGCCCCCAGCGTTCCGTGGTGAAAGGGATTCCGGTCGGTCCGCAGCAGTACGGCGGGGACACGGGTGTCGAGCAGCGACACGAATACTCACTTTCTTCTGGTACCGGCTCACCCGCACGGGCGAGCCCGGCACTCGAAAGCCGCAGTGACATTGGCGCCGCCGTATGTCCTGTGCCTGAATTCATATGACTGTTCGTCAAGAGTTGGTAATTCAGGCAGAAGGCGGACGCGAATGAGAAGAGGAGCAGCCGATGGCCCCACAGCACAGGCGGGTCCGGGCCCGCGCGATGGCCGTGGGCGCGGCGGCGGTCGTGGTGTCCGCCGCCCTGGTGGCCGGACCCACGACGGAGCCGGCGCCGACCGACGACTCCCGTCCGGCGGCCCCGGCCCCGGACGAGCCCGTGGCCGTTCCCACGGTCCCCGCGGTCCAGGCCCCCGCCGCCCCGACCGCCGGCATCCCGTCGGTCCCCGCACCGGTGCTGCCGGCGCCGCTCCGTGACGTCCCGGCCTTCGGTGCCTTCCTCGCCTCCGACGCGCGCGGAGTGGCCCGCATGGAGCAGTTCAGCCGCTGGCTGGGCGGTGCCGAGCTGCGCGTCGGCCACACCTACCTGCCCGGCAACCACTGGAGCGACATCGAGGGGGACATCGGCTTCCTCGAGTCGTGGGCGCGCTGGCGCAACGCCGAGGACGACCGGATGCTCGTCCTCAACGTCCCCCTGCAGGAGCGCAACGAGGAGGGCGTCCCCGACCACGAGGTCCGGCAACTGCTGCGGCGTGGCGCGGCCGGGGAGTTCGACCATCACTTCCGTGCCCTCGCCGAGCGGCTGGTCGAGCTGAGGATCCCGGACACGGTCCTGGTGCTCGGCTGGGAGATGAACGGCGTCACCTACACCCACCGCTGCGGCCCCGACCCGGAATCCTGGAAGAAGTACTGGAACCGGATCGTGAGAACCATGCGCGCGGTGCCGGGCCAGGAATTCCGGTTCGACTTCACGCCGAGCCGCGGCCGGGACGCCGTTCCCTGGACACAGTGCTACCCCGGGGACGACACGGTCGACATCGTCGGCATGGATTCCTACGACCAGCCGGCCGGGCACTCCTTCGACGAGCAGGTGAAGGAGCCGTACGGACTCCAGGCGCACGTGGATTTCGCGAAGGCCCACGGAAAACCGATCTCCTATCCCGAATGGGGGCTTTTCCGCAACGGCGACAATCCCGAGTACATGCGGCGCATGCTCGCGTGGATCGACCGGCACAAGCCGCTCTACAACACGCTGACCGACTACTGCCCGCACGGGGTGTGGCAGTGCGACGACAACCCGGACTCGTCCCGCGTCTACAGGAGCGTGCTCCACGGCCGTACGCACGACGGGGAGCCGGACACCACTCCGCAGACTCCGGACACCCCGGAGACCACTCCCGTACCGACCACCCCCGACGCGCCGCTGCCGCCGGAGAACTGCTCGCCGCTGGACCTGGGCCGGTGGGTGGAGTACTGGCTCGGCGGGAGACTCTGCCTCCGCTTCGACTGGTGGTCGCGCACCCGTTAGGGCCACCCCGGGCCGTGTCACCGCTGCACGTCGGCGGCGGTGGCCGGGCCGGGCACCGAGGCGGCGGGGGCGGGGTCGTCGCCCCCGCCGGTCCGCCTCGGCCGGGCGAGCAGCACCAGGCCGCCCAGCAGGCCGCCCGCGCTCGCCCCCACCAGCGCGGTCACCTCCGACGACGCGGAGGACGGCTTGCCCGGCTGCACCGCGCGTGAGAACTGCACGAGCCGGACCTGGGTGCTGCCCTTGGTGTCCTCGGCGTGCCGGGTCAGCGCGCGCGAGACCGCGTTGGCCATGTCGACGGCCAGTCCGGGCCGCGCGGAGGTGGCCGTGACGGCGACCATCGGCGCGTCCGGCGAGGTCGCGGTGCGGACGCTGTCCCGCAGGGTCCGCACCGGTACTCCGGCCCACACCTGCGCGTCGCCGAGCACCGCGAGCTGGGTGGCGACCCGGCCGTACGCCTGCGCGAAACCGCGGGCCGCGTCCGGGGTGGCCTTGTCGGTCGGTACGGCGACGACGTAACTGGTGGCCGTGTACGCCGGGGGCGTGAGCAGGCCGTACGCACCGCCGAACAGACCGCCGAGGAGCGTGCCTGCCACCAGCGCGGACCAGGCCGGCAGCTTTCTGACACGGTCCAGGGACGGACGGAGCCGACGGGTCGGGGTGTCGGTCATGACGGGCTTGCTCCCTCGAAGGTGCGGCGAAGGCTTACGGTGCGGCAGACGGCGACGAGCCGGTGACGGCCGCCGTGTACACGTCCATGAGGCGGGCTGTGCTGCGGGTGATGCTGTAGTGGTGCGCGGCCCGGCCGGCCGTGCGCGGCCCGGGGCCCGCCGTACGGACCTCGGTGATCGCGCGGGCGTACGCCCCGGGGCCGCCGCGCACCCGCCGGGCGTCGGCGCAGGCCTCGGGGGGCAGGTCCTCGATCGCCGGGCAGGAGGCGTAGAGCACGGGCAGACCGGACGCCAGCGCCTCCACGGCGGCCAGGCCGAAGGCCTCCTCCGCGGACGGGGAGGCGAACAGGTCCATCGCCGCTGTCAGCGAGGGCAGGTCGGGGCCGGGGGTGCCGTCGGGGACGACGGGGCGCTCGCCGGTGAACAGGACCCGCCCCGCCACCCCGGCCTCGCGGGCGGTGCGGCGCAGCACGTGCTCCTCGGGGCCGCCGCCCACCAGCAGCAGCCAGTGGTCCTCCGGCAGCAGGGTGAGCGCGCGGACGAGGACGTCGAACCGCTTGCCCCGGGCGAGCCGGCCGACGCCGCCGACGACGAATGCGCCCTGAGGCAGGCCGAGGCGCCGGCGGGTGCGCTCCCGCCGCTCCGGGTCGAAGCGGAAACGGTCCAGGTCGACGCCGTTGGGGACGACCTCGATGCGGGGGGCGGGCACGCCCCAGCGCTTCAGCCGGTCGGCCACCGTCGGGGAGACGGCGACCGTCGCCGACCCGAGCCGCTCGCTCGCCAGGTACAGCGCGCGCACCCCGGCCGTCAGCCTGCGGCCCTCCATCTGGGTGTCGCCCAGGGAGTGCTCGGTCGCCACGACCGCGCGGACCCCGGCGACCCGGGCGGCGAGTCGGCCGTAGACACAGGCCCGGTACAGGTGCGTGTGCACCAGGTCGTAGCCGCCGGAGCGGATCACCCGGACCAGGCGGGGGAGCGCGGCCAGGTCGCGGTTGCCGCCCATGCCCAGGTGCACGACCCGCACGCCGTCGGCGCCGAGCCCGTCGGCGACCGCGCCGGGGTTGGTGAGCGTCACCACGTCGCAGTCGACCGGCAGATGACGCAGCAGCAGCCGCAACTGCTGTTCGGCACCGCCGACCCCGAGCCCGGTGATGATGTGCAGCGCCCTCATCACACGCCCTCCACCGGGCGCCGGCGCAGCCGGTGCAGCCGGAGCTTGAGGCGCAGGCGCCACGCCGTGTCGTTCTGCCCGACGTGCGCGCGCGGCAGGGCGTGCGGGCCGGTCAGCGGGCCGGGGTCGATGGCGCAGGCGTAGGTGTAGCCGGCTTTCCGTACGGCCTCGACGGCGCGCGCGTCGACCGTGCCGTACGGGTAGCAGAACCCGGCGGCCGGGGCGCCGGTCAGCTCCTCCAGCCGGGCGCGGCTCTCGGCGACCTCGGCGGTGAGGGTGGCGTCGTCCGCGCGGGTGAGGTCGACGTGGGTGAGGCCGTGCGAGCCGATCTCCACGCCCCCGTCGGCGGCGCGCCGGATGCCGTCCGCGGTCAGCAGCGGCTTGCGCGGGCCGAGCGGGTCCCAGGCGTTGTCGCCGCCCAGCCGCCCCGGCAGGACGAAGAGGGTGGCGCCGCAGCGGAAGCGATGCAGCAGCGGCAGGGCGCCGGTGAGGAAGTCGGTGTAGCCGTCGTCGAAGGTGAGGCCGACCAGGCCCCGGCCCTCGCCCCGGGCGCGCGCGGCGAGCAGTTCGGCGACGGACACGCCGCGCAACCCGTGCCGGCGCAGCCAGGCCAGCTGCCGTCCGAGCCGCTCGGGGGTGACGGTGATGCGGTACGGATCGTCCGAGCAGTCGCCCACCGAGTGGTACATCGCCACCCAGGGGACGGGGCGCGGACGGGGCGCGGAGGGTCTGCCGGTGGCGACGGAATCAACGGGAGCGGCCATGTGTGAGCCTTCGTGTGACGGTGCGTACGGAGCGCAGCGCGGATGCGGAGCGCCGGGTGACCGGGACGGACAGGGCGAGCGGCACGAAGACGGCGGCCACGGCCGCACAGCCGGCCGCGAGGGCGGCCACCGGGGACTCGAAGCGGCTCGCGGCGAACGCCCCGGCGGCGACGGCGAGGACCGAGGCGAACACGGGCCGGCTCAGCCGGCCCAGGACCTCGCGGACGCAGACCGTGACGCCGGCCGTGTCGCCGTGGCGGGCCGTGCGCAGGCCGGTCAGCAGCAGTACGGCCGTGACGGTGATGCCGAAGGCGTTGGCGGCGGCGATCCCCGCCACTCCCCAGCGGCCCACGGTCGCGGCGCCGATCAGGGACGTGGCGACGATGCCGGCCGCCATCACGCCGAGGGGGTACCAGCTGGGGCGGCCCGCCGAGAAGTAGCAGCGGACGAGGGCGCCCACGAGGGTCTGGCCGAGCAGGCCGAGGGCGTACACGCGCATGACGTTCGCCGTCGCGGCGGTGTCGGCCGCCGTGAACGCCCCGCGCTGGAAGAGCAGTTCGATCATCTGCGGGGCGCAGGCGAGCACCGCGCACATGCCCGCCAGCACCACACAGGACGCCAGCACCAGGTCCCGTTCCACCCGGGCGCGCGCCCGGCGGGTGTCGCCGTCGGCGAGCGCCCGCGCCACCACGGGGAAGGTGACGGTGCACACCATCAGCGACAGCGTCATCGGGATCTGGGCGACCTTCTGCGCGTAGTTGAGGTGCGAGATGGACCCGGCGGGGAGGGAGGACGCCAGGAACCGTTCGACGAGGACCTGCGACTGGCGGCACAGCGCGAACAGCAGCACGGCGGCGATCAGGGCGAGGCGCACCGGCCGCTCCTCGGCCGCCGGCCCGGTCGCGGCGGGCGCGGACGCGCGCGACGTCAGCTGCCGCCACAGGGCGGGCAGTTGCACCGCCACCATCAGACAGCCGCCCACCGCGACCCCGGCGGCCGCCGCGCGCACCCCCCACTCCCCGCCGAGCAGGAACATCGTCGCCACGATGCCCGTGTTGTACGCGACGTAGATCGCCGCCGGCGCGAAGAAGCGGCGGTGCGCCCGCAGGGCGGCGCTGCAGTACCCGGCGAGCCCGAAGGCCAGCAGGCTGAGCGCGGTGAGCCGGGTGCAGTCGACGGCGAGGCGGGGATCGGGCAGACCGGGCGCCAGGGCACGGACCAGGTACGGGGCCCCGGCGGCGACCAGCGCCGTCACCGCGGCGAAGGCCAGGCACAGCCGGGGCAGGGTGGCCCTGACCAGATCGCGCACCGGGTCGCCGGGCACGCCCCGGGCCCGTCGCGCCAGCGCCATGCTGAACGCCGGGATCAGCGCGATCGCCAGCCCGTCCTCGATCAGCAGCGTCGCGGCGATCTCCGGCACGGCCCACGCGACCAGGAAGGCGTCCGTGTCGCTCCCGGCCCCGAACAGCCGCGCCAGCGACTGGTCCCGCACCAGCCCGAGCACCGACCCGGCGATGGACAGCACCGCCGTCCCCAGTGCGGCCCGGGCGAGAAACCTCCGGGACACCGCGGGCGGTGCGCCCGCACCGTCGCCGCCCACGTCCTCGAGCCCGCTGCTCCGCGGTCCGCCGAGCTCGAGCGTGCCGGGCGTGGGTCCGCCGGGCGGGGGGCCGCCGGGCGTGGGCCCGCCGGCTGCGGGCCCGCCGGACTCGGACCCGCCGGACTCGGACCCGCTGGGCGCGGGGTCGCCGGTCGTCGTGCGTGTGCCGGTCGTGGGTCCGGTGGGTACGGGTTCCGCGGGCCGGGGCCCGCCCGTCGCGGAGGCGTCCGCCGTGGGCCGTTCGGGGGCGGGACCGCCGGTCCGGGACCCGCCCGCTCGGGGACCGCCGGACTCGGACCCGCTGGGCGCGGGGTCGCCGGTCGTCGTGCGTGTGCCGGTCGTGGGTCCGGTGGGTACGGGTTCCGCGGGCCGGGGCCCG
>NZ_JBHYVC010000064.1:36405-45120 GCF_042749965.1 Streptomyces sp. NPDC059454
CGCCTGCTCCGGGGCCGCCGGTCTTGAGCCCGCAGGGCTCGGGCCCGGCGGCGTGGGAGCCGGGAGTCTGCGAAGGCAGCATGGTCATCGGGCCGCGGTCTCCTCGAGGCACGCGGGCGCTCCGTCCCGCGGGGCGGCGTCCGCCCGGTCGTCGCGGGACAGCGCCCACCACGCCGTCAGGCCCAGGGCCATGCCGGTCAGGACGGTCGAAGGGCCGCCGATGTCGCCGTAGACGAAGTCGGTGAGCAGCCAGAGCAGGAGGCCGACGGCGACGAGCGCGCAGTCGAGGCCGGGGCCGCGGCTGCGGGCCCGCAGCAGGCGCCGCAGCGCGCACACCAGCAGCGCGAGCCAGCTCCCGGCGAGCGCCAGCAGCCCGATCAGACCCTGCTCGCTCAGCACCAGCAGATACATGCTGTGCGGCGACAGCAGCGCCTGCTTGTGGTACTCCTCGCCCGCCCCCTCGATGTCACTGCCCGAGGACAGCGCCAGGGTGGCGTGTCCGTCGCGGTACTCGGGAAAGTTCTTCAGCCCCACACCGGTCCACGGGTGTTCGCGCCACATTCCGGTCGCCGCCGCCCACAGGGTGTACCGGTCGACGACGGACTGGTCGGGCGTGTCGGTGACCTCCGTGATGCTGTCGATCCGCTCCTGCAGCATCGCCGTACCGACCCCGAACCCGCCCATCAGGACGACGCCCGCCGCGACCACGGCCGCCGCCACCTTCAGCGCGCGCCGCAGCCCCGCCAGCGCCAGCTGCACCGCGCACGTCAGCGCGGTCGCGATCCAGGCGCCCCGGCTGAAGGACAGCGCCAGCGGCAGCACCAGGACCAGGGCGCACCCGGCGGCGGCCGTCCGCTGCCACACCGGGGCCCGCCCCAGCGCGATCCCCGCCGCGCACACCACGCCCAGCGACACCGCCGTCGCCATGCCCATCACGTCCTGCGCCCCGAAGGTGCCGACCGCGCGGACGGTCTCGCCCTGGTACGAGGCACCGGTCCCGGTGACGTACTGGTGCGTCCCGACGACCCCCTGCCACAGGGCGAGCCCCACGAACGACCAGACCAGCGCCCGGAAGCCGGTCCGGCCACGGAGCAGCACCAGGACGGCGGCCGGGACGAGCACGAAGATCTGCAGATAGCGGCACAGGCCGCCGAGCGCCGCCTGGGGCGAGGCCGCCCCCATGGCGGCGAGCGCGAGGCCCACGACCGGCAGCCCCAGCACCACGGCCGCGCGGGGCGACAGCGGGCGCCGCCGATCCCGCAGCAGCCGGATCACGCAGTACCCGGCCACCAGCGCGGACACCACGTCGGCGGGCCCCGCGCCGTCCCCCGCCGACGGCAGGCCCGTCAGGGCGACCACCGCCACCAGCGGCAGGGCCGGCACCAGCGGCAGGAGCGGCGCCAGCGGCAGGAGCGGCGCCAGGGCGGCGGACCGGCGCGGCGACGGGACGAGGGCGTGGCTCACGTGGCGTCAGCTCCCCGTCGGGCGGACCAGCGTGGCCGCGGTGCGCAGCAGGATGCAGACGTCCCGCCACAGCGACCAGTCGTCGATGTAGGCGTTGTCGAACCGGCAGCGGTCCTCGATCGAGGTGTCGCCGCGCAGCCCGTGGATCTGCGCGAGGCCGGTGATGCCGGTACGCATCCGGTGCCGGGCCGCGTAACCGGGATACGTCTGGCTGAACTGCGCGACGAAGTACGGACGTTCGGGCCGGGGCCCGACCAGGCTCATGTCGCCGCGGAGCACGTTCCACAGCTGGAGCAGTTCATCCAGCGAGGTGCGCCGCAGCATGCGGCAGAACCAGCGCATCTCGTGCTCGCCCGCCACGCTCCACCGGGTCGCCGACTCGTGCTCGTCGACCGGGCGGTGGGTGCGGAACTTCAGCAGCGTGAACGGCTCCCCGTTCCGGCCGATGCGCTCCTGCCGGAACACCACCCCCGGCCCGTCACAGAGCCGCAGCGTCACGGCGCACACCAGCAGCAGCGGCGCGGCCAGCAGCAACAGCGTCCCCGAGACCAGGACGTCGAGCATCCGCTTGCCGATGCCGCCGCCGCGCGCCGGGGCGAAGTCCAGCCGCCGGCAGGAGAACCCGGCCAGCCGCTCCCGCGCCGGGTACGGCGCCGGGTCGGCGTCGACCTCCCAGACCGCGCAGCCCGACTCGGCCAGCGCCCGCAGCAGCGGCTCCTGTTCGGCCCGTACCGAGGGGTGGACGGCGAGCACCGTCCGCACTCCGTTCTGGATGACCGCCCGCTCGACCTCCTCGTCCGTGCGCAGCACCGGCACGCCCTCGGCGCCGTCCGGCTGCCCGGCGACGATCCCCACCGGCCGCACCCCGCAGCGCGGTTGGCGCAGCACGGCGGCGGCCACGCGCTGCGCGGTCGCGACCGGCCCGACGACGAGCGCGGCGTGCGGGCGGCGCAGCAGCGCGGCCCGCCGCCGCCCGTGCACGACCGCGCGCAGCGCACAGGCCGCCGCCGCCTGTACGGCCAGTCCGGCCAGCACGGTGCCGGCGGACAGCGCGTGCTCCGGCCGGTACGCGGCCCACAGCGCCGCGCCGGCCGGCCAGGCCACCGCGATGCGGCCGCACACGGCGGGCAGTTCCTCCAGCAGCCCCGGCACCGGCGGCCGGGTGTCACGCGGGCGCAACAGCAGCGACACCGCGATCAGCAGGGCGACGAGCAGCGGATGGCGCTGGGCCCCGGGCAGCACCAGCGCGGCGGGCAGGACGGCGGCACCGTCCGCGACGAGCAGCGGCAGCGGTGAGGCCGTCCGGGACGGCGCGGCGGGCAGCCGGGGGCCGGTGCCGGTGCCGCGCGGCCGCATGACGGAGACGGGCGAGAAGAATCCGTGGTCCCGCGGCGGTACGCCGGGGGAGGCCACGGTACGTTCGGCGGTCACGAGTGGATGGACTCCCTGTGCTCGGATGGCTCGACGCGCGATGTCGTCCGGTCGGCCCCGGCGTCCCCGGCCGCCCGGCACGGGCGTGTTCTTGTCGCGGCGGGCCGGGTGCCGAGCAGGTCGTGGTAGACGTCGGAGACCGCCCGCGCGGTGTGCCGGACGTCGTGGAGGGACAGCACGTGCCGGCGGCCCCGGTCGCCGAGGGACGCGCGCAGCGCCGGGTCGAGCAGCAGTGCGCCGACCGCCTCCGCCAGGGCCCGGGGGTCCTCCGGCGGCACCACGCACGGGGCGGCGAAGGACGGCGGCAGGCTCTCGCGGGCGCCGTCGACGTCCGTGACCACCACGGGCCGCCCGCAGGCCATCGCCTCCAGCGGGGCGAGCGCCATGCCCTCCCAGCGGGACGGCAGGACGACGAGGTCGGCGGCCTGGTACCAGGGGGAGGCGTCCGCGACGGCCCCCGCGAACAGCACGGAGCCGGGGGCGGCCGCGCGCAGCCGGTCACGGTCCGGCCCGTCGCCGACCAGCACGAGACGGGCGTCGGGCACCCGGCGCAGCACGGCGGTCCAGGCCCGCAGCAGGACGTCCTGCCCCTTCTGCCGGCACAGCCGGCCCACGCACACGGCGAGCGGCGCCTGCGCGGCCGGCCCGGCCAGCGGCGCGAGCCCGGCCCGTACGGGTCCTGCGGGCGCCGGGCGGAAACGGTCGGGGTCGATGCCGTTGGGCACGACGGTCCAGCGGCCGGTGATCCCGGCGTGCACGCCGGTGGCGCGTTCCGCCTCGCTCACGCACACCACCCGCGCGGCCCAGCGGGCCGCCCACCGCTCCCAGCGCAGCGCGAGGGCCGCCGTGCTCCCGCCCACCGCCTCGAACGACCAGGCGTGCGGCTGGAACACCGTGGGGATGCGCCCGCGCACCGCGAGCCGCCCGGCGAGCCCGGCCTTCGCGCTGTGCGCGTGCACCAGATCGGGACGCACCTCGTCGATCAGCCGGGCCAACTGCCGTACCTCCCGCGCCAGCGAGGCACCCGGCGAACGCGTCGCCCTCCAGTGCCGTACGTGCGCGCCGAGCGACCGCAGCTGGCCGGTGAGCGCGCTGTCGGGGCAGACCGCGGTGACGTCCAGGCCGTCCGCGAGCTGGACCCGCACCAGGTCCGTCACGACACGCGCCACTCCGCCGTCCACGGGCTGGGTGAGGTGCAGGACCCGCGGCCGGCGGCCGGCGGACGCCGGGTCCACGGGCCCGGTCTCCCCACTGCCGAAGGCGCTCGGCGCGGACGCGTTCACCACCGGGCGTCGACGGCGGCGAAGAGCACGCCCGCCCACGCCGCGTCCCGCTGGGACGTGAGCCGGAAGGTCGCCCGGTCACCGGCGTGCGGCAGACCTCCTTCGAGGTCGAACACGTCGGAGTCGTAGCCGAGGGTGTTGGCGTACGCCGGTACCCGCGCGGGGGACGCGCCGGGGTCGGTGATGGTGGAGTTCAGGACGTCGTCGAAGGGATTGGCCCGGTCGGTGAACGCGGTGGGGGTGGACCCGTCGGTGGTGAGGACGAGCGAGTCACCGCCGGTGCCGCGGTCGCCGTTGTACGCCACCAGCCCCGCCCGGCCCCCGGCGCCCGCCGGGAACGGCAGGTCGCGCAGCGGCATCTCGACCCCCGAGCGGCCGCCCAGGGGGGCGAATCCGTCCCAGAGCGCGAGGTGCCGCAGCGGTTCCGCCGGGTTCTCGTACGCCACCACCAGCGTCCAGCCGCCCCAGGTCCCGGCCGCCGACCGGCCCATGGCCACGTTGACCTGCGCCACCGTGTACAGACCCGGCGCGCTGTCCCGCACCAGTGCCGTCACGTCCGCCGAGGCCTGGAAGGCGTCCGCCCCGTCCGCCACCCGGTGCCCCACCACCGTGTCGGCGAGCAGCTCCTTGTACTCCCCGCCGGGCTCGGCGATCAGCACCCGCCCGTTGTCCTGCCACGGCTTCTGCTCGCCGGCGAGCAGGTTGCCGCCCCAGTACAGGCGGGCGTACGTCACCCGGGAGCCGGCGGGCAGACGGACCTCCGCGCGGGAGGAGTTGTACGTGTGGGGGTCCTGGTCGACGTCGATGTAGCCCATCTCGAAGTCGCCGTTCACCCCCTGCGCGCCGGCCTGCACGTCCCGGCACGAGGACGCCTGGGCGCGGCAGGTGGCGGAGGCGTTGGCGGCCCGCACGATGCCGCCGTGCTGGACCGCCCGGTACCGCTGGGAGAAGGCGAGGCCGTCGGCCTCCGGGGAGGGCGCGGCGGCCGCGGAGCCGCAGGGTGCCCACATCACTGCGAGGGAGAAGACGCCCACTGCCGCATGGCGAAGCATCTGACCCGGGGATTGACGCATGACCGTCGGAGCCTTTCGGAACAGGGTGGCGGTGGCAGGCAGCGGGACGAGTGCGATGCGGCCGCCCATGAGGGTGCTTCGGAGGTTCGCAACTCTAATCACCAAACGGAAAAATTCGTCGAAACTCGATGAAACCGGGCAAGTGTGTTGGAATCGTGAAACTTGCCCCGAAGGGCGGCCGGTCCGGCGCACCGCTTCGTTCGGGGACCCGTCGGGAGGAACGCGCGGCGGACGAGGGACGGCGAGGCGCGGGGAGCCGAATGGCGCACGTCCGGTTGCGGGGGTCCGCGGGCGCTCCCACGGTGGGCTCCAAGATCCGAAGCCCGCGAAAGGAACCTCCATGCGCGCTCTGCCTGCCCGACGCGTCGCACTCGGCGCACTGTGCGCCGCCCTTCTTGCCGGCCTCACCGGCCCGGCCGCCACGGCTGCCGAGCACGACCGCGCGACTCCCTCCGCCACCACACTGCTCGCGCAGGTCAGGACCGTCGACGCGGACGAGCACGGACTCACCCCGGTCGTCGACCTGCTGGAGGCCGTGCTCGGGACGGACGACGGCCGGCTGTCCTCCGGCGAGGTCAGGAAGCTGGGCGACGCGGCGAAGGACGCCCTGGCGAAGGCGGCCGACGAGGACCCGGTGGCCGCGACCGAGGCCACCACCACGACCGAGCCGTCGCCGTCTGCCACGACGGCGGACGACACGGAGCCGACCGTCAGCGGGGACGACCTCACGAGCGAGGAGCTGACCACCCTGCGGGAGACCCTCGACGCCCTCATCGACCTGCTCCGGCCCGCCACCGACGCCACCACGGACGCGGACACCGAGGCGGACACCGACGCCACCACGGAGGCGGACACCGAGGCGGACGAGAGCGCCGCCGCAGACCCTGGCACCACTCAGGAGCCCTCGCTGGTCGACGAGTTGCTGGCCCGGGTGCACGACCTCGTCGCCGAACTGCTCGGCACCGAGCCTCAGACGTCGACCCTGCCCGCGCCGGCCGCCCCCGCGCAGGCGCCGCTGCTGCCGGGCGTCACGCTCCCCGCGCTCACACCGCTGACCTCGATGCTGGTGCCGTCCGCGGCATCCTCGTAAAACTCCGTCGTCCTCGAAAAACTCTCATATGAGGACTTGCCAATCTTTGGCTTCCCGGTTTCCGCTCCGGCCGGGGATCGTTAGGCACGGCGACAGAATTCCCCTCCGGCGACCGGTCACCGCGTTGCCGAAGAAAGGAACACGATGAAGTCCCTGAAGGCTGCCGCCGTCCTCGCCGGAACCCTGATCGCCGCCGGTGCCGCCGCGCCCGCGTACGCCCAGGAGTCCCTTGACCTGGCGCGGACCGGCGTCGACACCGGCCTGCGCACCGCGGTCCCCTTCGAGCTGATGCCGGCGCACGAGTCGGAGACGCTCACCGGCGCCGACGACGAATCGCTGCTCGGCACGACGAAGGAAGCGGCGGCCACGGTGAACGAGGCCAAGCCGGTCCACGGCGACCTGGGGCTGCACGCCTGAAAAGCACCCCGCGAAATCCGGCCCCCAGTTTCCACTGGGGGCCGGATTTCGTTCGCCGCTACGGACGACCGTATGGACAAGGGAGTTGGACCGATGGTCATCGGAATCGACGGAACCCGGAAAGACGCGCAGCCGCCGTCGGCACCGGAGGGCAGAACACGGCGGGACGTGGCACGCGGACTGCGCACCGGCGCGCTCGCCGCGGCCCTGGCGCCGCTGCTCACCGCCTTCCGCGCACCGCGCCCCGCACCCGGGAAGGCGCGGGACCGAGCCTCCTTCGACCGGACGCACCGGGGCCACCGCGTCCAGGGGGTGCGGGCCGCGGACGGCCACTGGCACGTCACCCTCGACGGCCGTCCCCTGCACCTGATGCGCAGGGCCGACGGCACCTGGCTGAGCATGGTCGACCACTACTGCTCCTACCCGACGCCGCTCGACGCCGCCCGCGCCGCCGTGGACGCCCTCGCCCCCGGCGAGCGACTGCGCGAGGCGGGCACGGAACCGCGGCACGAGCACCGGGGAGGCGGGCATGGCGTACGTGCGTAAGGACGCCGCCACGCTCACGGCGACCGAGAAGCGCCGGTTCGTGAACGCGCTGCTGGAGGTCAAACGGCGGGGCGAGTACGACGAGTTCGTGCGCACGCACATCGCGTACTACGCCTCCGACGGCGAGCGCGGACTGCGCACCGCGCACATGGCGCCCTCCTTCCTGCCCTGGCACCGCCGGTTCCTGCTCGACCTGGAGGAGGCCCTGCGCCGGGTGGACTCCTCGGTGACCCTGCCGTACTGGGACTGGACCCGCGACCGCACGACCCGCTCCGCACCGTGGACGGCGGACCTCCTCGGCGGCAACGGACGCCGGTCCGACCGCCAGGTGACGACGGGCCCGTTCGCGTACCGGGAGGGCGACTGGACGATCCGGGTGGGCGTGACCGAGACGGAGTTCCTCACCCGGGACCTCGGCCGCCGGGGCGACCCGATCGACCTGCCGGGCAAGCGCGATCTGGAGTGGGCGCTGAAGGAGCCCGCCTACGACGTGGCGCCCTGGGACTCGACGGTCACGCGGGGCTTCCGCAACCGGATGGAGGGCTGGGGCACCGGCCGGGGCAGCGTCTCGTGGCGCAACCACAACCGGGTGCACCGCTGGGTCGGCGGCGTCATGCTCACCGCCGCCTCCGTCAACGACCCCGTCTTCTGGCTGCACCACGCCTTCGTCGACCTGCAGTGGTACCGCTGGCAGCGCCGGCACGGCGGGGCCCGCTACCTGCCCGCGACCGCGCCGGGCTCCGGCGACGAGCAGCACGGCCGGATCGTGTCCCGCCACGAGAGGATGCCGCCGTGGGACGTGCCCCCGGGGGAACTGGAGGACGTCAGCGCGACGTACCGCTACGCGTGACGCGACTCGTCCTCGCTCCCCGTTCGGCCATTTGATACCCCCTCGCACCGCCCTGACCTGCATCTTCACAGGGGAATTGCGCAATTGGGCGTTTCGGTTGCGAAGCACCGCAAAACATCCCTTATAGTCATGACTGTCGGTGAACGGTTCATGACGGAGCGTGCCGACGAGACGAGAAACGGAGAGGTAATGCGTAAGTTCCAGAAGGCTGCGGTCGTCGTGGCCATGCTCGGCAGTGTTGGTTTCCTCGGTGCGGGCGTCAGCCACGCCGGTGACGAGCCGAGCTTCAAGCTCGACAATGACCAGACCACCTCGTGCTCGGCGGACGAGTCGGCCTTCGGTGGCCTGGTCAACGTCAGCGACGTCAACGTCGTCGCCAACGTGCTGGCGGGCGTCCAGGGCCAGGCCACGGACATCAGCTCCGCGACCTGCAACGCCACCCTCGGCCTCGGCGGCTGACGATCGCTGATCCAGTGATCTGAAGCAAGTCCCGGGGGGGGGGGCCGGGGGGGGGGGGTTGGTGGTGTTGGTGTCGGGGGGGGTGGTGGGGGAAGGGGGGGC
>NZ_JBHYVC010000065.1:0-43629 GCF_042749965.1 Streptomyces sp. NPDC059454
GGTCCCGGGATCTCCCGGGACGCCGCGCCGACGGCGGCGGGCGGCTCCGCTTCTTCCGCTGCGCGAGGCCGTTGTCACACCACGCCGCGGGACTCCGCTCTCGATCGCACACGCACCCACCCGCCGTCGTCGGCGGTCGGGGCCGGACTCATGTCGTGGGCATGAAGTCGGGCAGCGTGAGGGCCGAATGGGCCGGTCGTCCCTCCGCGGAGGGAATGGCGCCGAGTCCGCGCAGCCTGCTGTTGCGTTCCTCCAGAGCCTGGGGGGTGGCCGGGAAGAGGGTGGCACCGCCCTTGCCGACCAGCGCCTGGTTCACGGTCACGAAGTTCCGGGTGTCGTGTTCGTAGGCGGCGAAGCCCGCGGTGTGGTCCCGGTCGGCCAGGGAACCGGCAAGCATGTACGCGCCGACGAGTGCGAGGCTGGTGCCCTGTCCGGTGAGGAACGAGGGCGCGTACGCGGCGTCGCCCACCAGCGCGACCCTGCCGCTGGACCAGCGGGGCATGCGGATCTGGCCGACCGCGTCGAAGAACACGTCGTCCGCGTCGCGCATGGCGGTCAGCATGCCCGGGACCTCCCATCCCGCGTCGGCGAAGACCGTGGCGACCAGGTCCCGTTGGGATTCCGGGTCCCGGAACGCGCCGGACGGCGGTTCCGGCTGGACGAAGTTCAAGAAGGCGTGCACTTCGTCGTCGTCCTCCACGGCGTAAAGAGCCGCGGCCCTGCCCGGGGCGTTCCACATCACGGTCTCGTGGGAGAGGCCGAAGGTGTTGCGCATGGTGAACACGGCGAAGCAGTAGCCGAGATAGTGGTGGAACTGCTCTTCGGGGCCGAACAGCGTCTCCCGGGTACGTGAGTGCATGCCGTCCGCGCCGAAGACCATGTCGAAGGTACGCCTGCCGCCCCCGCGGAAGGTGACGTCGACTCCGTGGCCGGTCTGGTCGAGGGTGTCGATGGAGTCGTTGAACAAGAACTCCACGTCGTCACGGACCGCCGTGTGGAGAGCGTCGGTCAGATCCCCGCGCCGCACCTCCAGGTCCTGTCCCGCGACACCGCCGGTGACGGTGTGCGGGTGCAGCGAGGCCACCTCGCTGCCGTCCCCTTCGAGGAAGGTCAGGCGGCGCAGGTCGATGTGCGCGTCCCGCAGTCGCGGCAGGATCCCCATCCTCCGGACGACCTCCAGTGCGGTGCCGCGCACGTCGATGGGGTAACCACCGCTGCGCAGCGCGCCCGCCTTCTCCACCAGCGTGACCGCGTATCCGTAGCGGTTCAGCCAGAACGCGAGGACGGGACCGGCGATGCTGGCCCCGGATATCAGGACCTTGCGCCTCGGCGTGGTACGGATATCCGTCGGATGGTCGGTGAGGGTCATTCCTTGACTCCTTTGTTCATGGTGCGGACGACAAGCAGGGACAGCACCGCGACGACGCCGGCGATGAGGAAGCCGGTGGTGAAGGCCGATTCGGCCGGGACCTCCGACCCGGAAGGGGTCCCCGAGGTGAGGAGCGCGCCGCCGAGCATCCCGCCCATGGCGGAGCCCAGCACGCGGGCCACCAGGACCAGGCTGGTGGCGATGCCGGTGTCGCCTTCATCGACGGAAGAGGCGATGCCGGTCACCATGGCCGTGACGCACAGGCCGTTGGCGAGCGCGATCAGCGCCTTGCCGACGACGATGTGCCAGACCTCGGTGTGTGCGGCTGACAGGGCGAGCAGAGCGGCGGCCATGATGACGGTCGCAGTCATGACCACGGCACGCGAGCCGAAGCGCCGCTCCCCGATCCCGCCGAGCGGCCCGGCCAGCGTCGCGGCCACGGCGCCGGGCAGGAGGATGAAGCCGATCTCGGTGGGACCGGCCCCGAATCCGTATCCGTCGCCGGACACGTCGAGCAGTTGCGGAACGAGATAGACCCCCGTCGCGGTACCGAGGCATATCACGAACGTCACCACACACGACTTCCAGATCACAGGCCGTGCCAGCATGCGCAGATCGACCATCGGCGCGGCCGCACGGCGTTCGACGGCTGTCCATCCGGTCACGAAGGCGGCCAGAACGACGATGAGGGCGCCGAGCACGAGTGGTTGCGAGCCGGCCTCGGGCGCCAGCGCGAACACGAGCATGAGCGTGACCAGGATCCCGCTCAGGAGAAGCAGGCCGGGCCAGTCGATCCCGGCATCGTCCGACCGGCCCGGCGGATCGGACGGCATCAGCCTGTTCACCAGCAGGGTGAACCCGATGACCGCGAACGTCGGCACCGCGAACATCCAGTGTCGGGAGAACGCTTCCGCGACGGGTCCGGCCGACAGCAGTCCCACCATCGAGCCGCCCACGAACATCCCGCTGACCAGCCCGATGGCCGCCTTCGACTCTCCCGCGGGGAGGTGTTTGCGCACCACGATGAACGACAGGGGCAGCGCGCCCACCATCGCCCCCTGCAGGATCTGACCGAGCAGCAGCACCGGCAGGCTGGGCGCCAGGGCGGACACCAGTCCACCCACCGAGACCACCGCCATCAGCCGGATCAGGACTCGTTTTCCGCCGTAGCGGTCGCCGAGCTTGCCCGCGAGTGGTGTGACGAGCGTGCCGGTGATGGCGAGCACGATGTTGAGGAGCGCCCCTTCGGCCGGACTCATGTCCAGTTCGCGTTGCAGGAGCGGGAGCGTCGGTGACACGACCGACTCCAGGGCACCGGTGGAGACGGCCAGCATGCCGAGGGCCGCGACAGCGGCCTTCCCCATGCGGACCGGGGGAGCCAGGGCTGTGGTCATGAGCGTCCTTTCCGTTGTTGCCGGGCGAGTGAGGGGCCGGCCGTACGCGCAGCGCTGCCGCCCGCGCGGGCCGTCGACGGCGCGGTCGCGGAACCGCTCGTCGGGGACGTGGCCGATCCGGTCGTGGCTGCCGCCGCGTGGTCGGCGGAGTGGACGGGGTGGGCGGAGTGAGCGGAGTGGGCGGACGCGTGGCCGAGGCCGCTCACGGCCGGCGCGACGAGCGCTGCCGCCACCACCGCGAGACCTTCGTGCACCCGGCACAGCGCCGCGCCGGTGACCGCGCCGGCGATGACGAGCGCGACGGCCGCGGCTCGCCGCAGTGCCCCTTGACGGCGGGCCGCTCCCGGCCGGGAGCGGCCGCGGGGCCGGTCGGCGCGGAGGCCACGACCACGGTGGTGGACGACTCCCGGCCCGTCTGCGTGCGCTACGACCAGCGGCGCAGCGCCGCTCGGGCCGGCAGTGTGACAGCGAGCAGTGCCAGGCCTCCGGCGGCGGCCGCGAAGGATCCGTACACCAGCGGGGGCACGTACGGCGCCTCACCGGTCACGCCCCTCATCATCGGGATCAGCGTGGCCGCGGCGATCGCGGAGCCGAGGACCAGGCCCACCGCGGCCACCAGCAGGCCCTCCCAGCGGAGCATCGTCATCACCTGGCGCCGGGTGGAGCCGACGAGGCGCAGTGTGCCCAGTTCGCGGCGGCGGTCGAGGACCGTCATCACCAGGGTGTTGACGGCGGCGACGGCGGCGAAGCCGCCGAGGACCGCGGCCATGGTGTTGTTCATCCAGGCGCCCAGCTTCGCGTCGAGGTTCTGCTCGGTGGCGTAGCCGGAGGCGTCGGTCACCTGGCCCAGGGCCGTGAGCGACTGCTGCGAGCCGCCCCGTACCAGCAGCGTGCTGTCGAAGCCGGAGGTGACGTGCCCGTCCAGGGTCGCCCGGTCCATGGTCACCGTGGCCAGGCCGAGGCCGCGGCCGTAGACGGCGACGATCTCGGGGGCGGCCCCGGTGCCGTCGGGGAGGTAGAGCGGGAGTCGGTCGCCGACGCCGACGTCCGCCGAGTTCGCGAGGGTCTTGTCGATGGCGATACGGCCCTTGCCGAGCCGGTCGAGGCTGCCTTCGCGTACGTCCAGGTCCTGGACCTTCGCGAGCTCGGCGCCGGAACCGGTGACGCCCTGGGCCGCCGCGCCCTGCAGCGACTTGAACTCGCCGGAGCCGGTCGGCACGAGCACCTGTGTGTTCAGCAGTCCGACGGCCGCGTCCACACCCGGTGCGCGGGCGGCCTGTGCGACCGCGTCGACCGGGAGCCCCGCCGGGTCCGTGACCACGTGGTCCGCGGTGATGCCCGCGCGCCGTTGCTTGTCGGCGGCGTGGGTCTCGCTCGTGTGCATGAACACGAGGGTCGAGGCGAAGGCCACGGCGAGCACGATCGGGGTGATCGCGGAGGCGAGGCGGCGGGCGTTGGTACGGGAGTTGGCGGCCGCGAGCTCGGCCGCCGGGCCCGCGCCGCGCAGCGGGAGGCCGAACAGGCCGGCGCACAGCCGGGCCACCAGCGGGCCGAGCAGCCCGACGGCGAGCATGAAGAGCATGACGACACCGAGGGCGGCGCCGGCCGCGTCGTCCCCGGCGGAGTTGGCGGACACGCCGGTGAGGATCGCGCCTCCGACGAGGGCGCCGACGCCGAGGAGGGTACGGATCAGGCCGGGCCGCAGCCGCTCCACCGACGCCTCCGACAGCGCCTGGCCCGGCTTGATCCTCGCGGGCCGGCGCCCGGCCGTCCAGCCTGCGCCGAGCGCGGTGAGCAGCCCCATGACGACGGCGGCGAGCAGCGGGAGCCCGGAGACGTGCAGGTCCACGGCGCGCGGGATGGCGCCGCGGTCCTGTAGCTGCCCGAACCACCAGTGCGCGAGCCCGATGCCGGGCAGGCAGCCGACGATTCCGGCGAGCGGCGCGACGAGCAGTGCTTCGGAGGCGACCGCTCGGCGGATCTGCCGCGGGGTGGCGCCGACGGCGCGCAGCAGCGCGAATTCGCGGGAGCGCTGACCGACCGAGAGCGCGACGGTTCCGGCGGCGGTGAAGACCGCGACGATGGCGGCGATGCCGCCGAAGGAGCCGCCGATTCCGAAGAGCGTCACCTTGGCGTACCCGAGGCCCGGGTCCTCGACGGCACCGCGGTCGTCACCGGTGTGGACCTGGGCGCCGGAGCCGGCCAGGGCCTTCTTCACGGCGTCGGCGAGGGCGTCGGTGTCGGTGCCGTGCTTCGCCAGCACGACGACGGCGTCGGCCTTGCCGGGGTGTCCGGCGAGCGTGGGGGCCTGGGCGTCGGCGAACCAGGCCAGGGCGCCCGCGGCGCCGGTGTTCCGGGCAGTGTCCGCGGGTCCGGCCTTGGCGACGCCGGCGACGCGGAAGTCCTGCCGCCCGGCGGCGGTCTCCAGCACGACGGTGTCGCCGACGGCGGCCTGCGCGGCGCGGGCCGTACCCGCGTCGAGCACGACTTCGCCCTCGCGGGGCGCGGAACCGGTGGTCAGCGAGGTGCCCGTGAAGGTGTGCGAGCCCCATCCGTGCGCGGTGAGCACACCGCCCTCGACGGGCAGTTCACGAGCACCGGAGCCCGCACCGTCGTCCGTCGTGCGCACCGGGAAGGTGAAGTCCGCGACGGCGGTGGCCGCACCCGGCGCCTCGGCGGCCTGCACCGCCAGCCCGGCGTCCATTCGTGCCGTGTCCGGCAGCGGCGTCGCCTCCTTCTCACGGTCCTCGCCGCTGCCGGTGACCACGTACTCGTACTGGTCGGCCGCCGCGACGACCGGCGCGTTCGCGTACCATTCCGCCGGCACCGAGGCGCGCAGGCCGGTCTCGAGCAGGATTCCGCAGGCCGAGACGATCAGTGCGGACATCAGCAGCGCGAGGAAGGTCCCCGCGAAGGACGCGGGCTTGAAGCGGACGGCCTCACGGGCGAGTCCGTTGGGGCGCCTCATGCCGCCACCCCCGCGCTCGCACCCGCGTGGGAGGTACGGGAGGTGAGCAGTGCCATCCGTGCCGCGATCTGTTCCGCCGAACCGCGCTCCAGGCGGTCGGCGAAGGCGCCGTCGGCGAGGAACAGCACGCGGTCCGCCCAGGCGGCCGCGACCGGGTCGTGGGTGACCATGACGACGGTGGCGCCGAGGGTGTCCACCGCGTGCCGGAGCAGGCCGAGGACCTCGGCGGCGGTGCCGGTGTCGAGGGCGCCGGTGGGCTCGTCCGCGAAGATCACGTCGGGGGTGGTGACCAGGGCGCGGGCGACGGCCACGCGCTGCTGCTGGCCGCCGGAGAGCTCGCCGGGCCGGCGCCGCGCCAAGCCGTCGAGCCCGACCTGCGCCAGCACCGCGGCCGCCCGGTGGCGGTCCTGGCGCTGCCCGGCCAGACGCATGGGCAGCAGGACGTTCTGCTCCACGGTCAGCGACGGCAGCAGGTTGAACGCCTGGAAGACGAAGCCGAGGCGGCTGCGGCGCAGCTCGGTGAGCTCGTTCTCGCTCATCCCGGTGATCTCCGTACCGCCGAGGCACACCGACCCCGAGGTGGGCCGGTCGAGCCCGGCCGCGCACTGCAGGAAGGTGGACTTGCCGGACCCGGACGGGCCCATGACCGCGGTGAACGTACCGCGCGGGAGGCCGAGGTCGACGCCCGCGAGGGCGTGCACGGCGCCCGCGCCCCGGCCGTACTGCCGCCGGACACCGCGCAGTTCGACGGCGAGACCGGGTGCGGCGGCCGGGGCCGGGACCTCCGGTCGTTCGTCCGTCTTCTGCCGCTTGCTGCGTAGCCTCATGTTCCGCCCTCTCGCGATCTTCTCGTGCTGACAGGAGGGAGTGTGCGAGGACGGCTGCGTGCCCGGCGTCATACCCGGGAGCCAATGTGGAGGTGATACCCCGGTAGGGGGTGGAGGAGAGACGGCAGGCCCTCTCCGTCGCTGGTGCTACCGCCGTGGCCTGGGGGACGAGGCGCGGCCTGCGCCGGACTGAGACACCCGGGCTCGGAGCCGGCAGGAGAGCCTGGGGAAGGATCGACCGGGCTGCCCCCGGCAGCCACCATGCCGGGTGGGAAACGCCCACCCCGCCCCGGGAACACGGAGCGAACCGCCCCGAACAGGACCACGACCCGTCAGGCGCGGCTCAGGGAGACCGGCACCAGCAGCGTGCGAACACCAGGACCGCAGGAGGCCCCTCCGTCTCCGACGGCGACGTGCGCGCGGTCCCGGTCGGGGGCCGTGCTACTCGCCCGGGGCCACCAGCCCCGATTCGTAGGCGAAGACCACCGCCTGGGCGCGGTCGCGCAGGTCGAGCTTGGTGAGGACACGGCTCACATGCGTCTTCACCGTCTGCTCGGCCAGCACCAGCGTCTGCGCGACCTCCGCGTTGGACCGACTGCGGGCCACCAGGGTGAGGACCTCGGTCTCGCGTTCCGTCAGGGCCTTGAGCCGCAGCGCGGGCCTGCCCCGGGCGGCGGGACGCTGCCGGGCGAAGTCCGCGAGGAGGCGGCGCGTCACGGAGGGGGCGAGCAGCTCCTGGCTCCTGACGTCGCGCAGCAGGGGCGTGAACTCGCTTCCCGTGTCCGGTGGGGACTGCCTTCCGGTGGCGTTCTCGGGGTGTGGCAGAGCGGTTTCGCCGACCGAGGACATGGTTGTACTCCTGTGTTCGGTGGATGGTGTGGATGCGGGGGCGTGGATCGTCAGCCCGGTCCGAACGGTTGTGCGGCTTCCGGGTTCGGTAGGTCCTGAAGGCATCGCCCGGCCCGTCGGGCCGGGCCTGGCACATGGCGTGGCGCAGGCTGCCGCGGTACGGGGATCCGCTCGGCCGCGCAAAATGCTGTGCCGCGTGTCATGGGTGACGAAGCGGCGGGACGTGGCGGTCACGGCCTTGACCGGAGCGCCGGGCCGGCCGCCCGACGACGCCGCGGCCGGGGAAGCGAGTGCCCGCGCGACGGCCCCGGACCGCAGTGGTACGGCGGTGCGTGTCCATCACTCACGCCGCCAGCGCGAAGTAGGCGAAGCCCGCCGCCAGCACGCCCGCCGCCGCGCGGCGGGCCGTGCCGGTGCGGTTCCACGGGGTCTCCAGGGGCCGGGCGAACGTCGCGATCGCCACGAGCAGCCCCGCGAAGAGCGGCATCCAGGCCGTCCGCGCCAGGATCCATCCGGCCGTGTCCGGTGCGGTGGTCAGGCCGGGGATCTCGCCGACGTACGAGGCGGGGACCGCGGCGGCCAGCATCGCCGTCTGGTGCCAGCACAGGATCGTCATCGCCGACAGGTTGATGATCGCCACCGGGGCCCACAGGGCGGGGCGCTTCAGGAGGCGCGCCAGCTTGTCGCGCAGCAGGATCGCCGCACCGGACTGAGCGGCCGCGAGCGCCAGGACCAGCAGGGACGGCGGGTGGGAGTTGGTACGGGCCTCGCCGGGCACGCCCACCATCGACGCCGGGTAGTGGAAGGCGAGCAGCAGGGTGGCGAACAGGGCCGCGCCGCCCACGAGCAGCAGCCACGCCTCGCGGCGGCCCAGCCGCCTGTCCGCCCAGGACACGCCCAGTTGGTAGGCGAACATCCACCCCGGAAGCAGATTGAGCAGACTCAGCCAGGACGGCATCGCGTCCGCGTACGGCCCGTAGCGCAGGAGGTCGACCACCGCCACCGAGCCGAGCAGCGGGGCCGCCGCCCGGAAGCCGAGGCGCTCGGACGCGCGGACGCAGTACGGCGTGAGGGCCGTGATCACGGCGTAGACGCCGACGAACCACAGGGGCTGGACGACCAGTGTCGACGCGGTGTGCAGGGTGGCGGTCGGGACGCCGAGACCGTAATGGAGGGTGGGAAGCAGCAGCGCCCATACGGCGGTGACGCCGATGACCGGGCGGCCCAGGCGGGTGAGCCGGCCGGTGATCCACTCGCGGGCCGATCCCTTGCGGCGCCGGTAGGAGAGGTACGAGGAGTAGCCGCCGACCAGGAAGAAGATGCCCAGCATCTGGAGGATCCAGCTCGCCGGGGCCAGCGCCCCGAACGTGGTCAGCGGGCTGGCGTTGTGCAGGCCGCCGCCGGTGTCGAGGGTGAAGCCGCCGAGCAGCCAGTGGCCGGTCGGGACGGCCAGGAGCGCCAGCGCGCGCAGGCCGTCGACGGCACGGTCGCGGTGGGCGGGGGTCCGGTCGTCGATCCTGGCGGTGATCTTCGCGAGCTTCGTGGGCGTCTTCATCACAGGTCTCCGCCGGCGATCGCCGCGAACGCGGTCAGGGTGGAGGTGCCGGGCGTGAAGTACGCGTCGTGCGCCGGGACGTCGTCGGCGGGCAGGACCCTCGCGCCGAAGCCGGGCGCGGTGGGGTCCGCGCCGTGGCCCAGGCCCAGGAACTCGACATGGGGGACGCGGTCGATCCAGTCGTCCGGGGACTTCGCCGCCCAGACGCGGGCATCGGTGTCGAGTGCGGTGACGTCGTCGGCGCGCATGCCGGGCGAGCCCATGACGACGATGTCGCCCGCGTCGGTGTCGTCGGCGGCGAGGCCGCAGACCACCGAGCCGTAGCTGTGGCAGAACAGGGACGGGTCGGGGAGGCCGGCCGCGTCCAGGCCGTCGGTGAAGCGGGCGAGACGCTCGGCGCCGGTCCCGGCGAGCCGGCCCGTCGCCAGGTCCGGGCCGATGCCGGAGGGGGTGGTGTAGCCGGCCCAGGCGATGACGGCCGTGTCGTCGCCCGCCTCCTCCTGGAGGTCGGCGGCCCACTGTGCCGTACCGTCGGACGTCGAAGCGTCGATGTCCGAGCCGGGGACGATCACCGACACGTGGGCGGCGTGCTCCAGGTCGCCCACGACCCGCGCGATCAGGCCGCGACCGCGCGGGTCGTACGCCAGGACCCGGTCGCCCGCGGGGCCGTTGGCCTCGTAACGGAGGCTTACGGGGGTGCCGTCGAGGTTGCCCACCACGGTGGGGTGGTCCTCGGCCAGTCGCCGCTGCTGAGCGTCGGTCAGGCCCGCGAAGAAGGCCGCCACCTCGGACGGGGTGGCCGTGGCCGGGTCCGGCAGCTGCTTGCCCAGAGAGCTGTCCGCCAGCCAGGCGGCGGTGCCGGGGAGCGGACCGCTCGGCGCGCTCTCGCTGCTCGCCGAGGCCCAGCCCGCCGTGCTGCCGACCAGCAGTGTGGTCAGTACGGCGGCGGTCAGGGTCTTCCTGAAGCGGCGCATCCGTCCGTCTCCCTCTGTCTCGTCCGTGGTGACGGGGAGGAAGGTAGGAAGACGGTGGAGGGCGGAACGTCACCCTGGGGAGCCAAGTCGGGAGTGATACCCCGGTAGGGGGTGGGTGAGCGCGTGTCCCTTCGATGGTCGGTCAGCTGATCGAATGTGTCCGTCCGACCAGTGATCGCCGATGAGAGCCCGTCGGGGTGATGCCGTCGACATGCCCGCCGAGGTCGGTGCCGGCCACCGAAACGCGCCGGGCCGCCCGGGCGGTCCGCGAGGTGCTGGAGGAGGTCACCTGTGTCACCCGGCAGTCCGGGGCGTGTTCCAGGATGCGGCGGGTGGCCTCCAGGCCGTCCATGTTCGGCATGCGGATGTCCATCAGCACGACGTCCGGCTGGAGTTCGCGTGCCGCCGCGACCGCTTCCGCCCCGTCGGCCGCCTCACCCACCACCTCGATCCCGCGGGCGGTGGGAATCATCCGGAAGCGGGTTCTGATCAGTGTCTGGTCGTCGGCGACGAGCACGCGGGGCCGGCGCCCGGCTGCGCCCGATGTCATGGGCGGTCCAGGGGAATGCGGGCCCGGACGCGGTAACCGCCGCCGAGGCGGCGCCGGTCGTCCAGTGGTCGGGCCACGGCCGCCGGGACCCTAGGACCGGCATCGATGTCAGTGGCGGCTGCCACACTCGGCCCGTGACCGAGGAAACCGAAAACCGCTTCGACTGGCAGCAGTTCCTCCGTCGTTGGCAGGAGGAATGGGTCCCGGGCGAGGACGACCTGGAGGACCTGGCGGAGGGCGGCATGACCCTCGCCGACCTGGCTCTCTCCGCCCCGCCCGCGACCGAGGCGGAGACAGCCGCCGCCGAGGAGCGCCTGGGAACCCGACTCCCCCCGTCCTACCGGCAATTCCTCGCCGCCAGCAACGGCTGGCGGCTCGACGGGGGGTCCATATACCGGCTGGGCGCGGCCCATGAGATCGGCTGGTTCGGGGATCCGTTCGACATGACCCCGGCCTACCAGCAGGGGCTGACCGAGCGCTCGACCGAGCAGGAGGTGCTGCTGGCCGGGATGTGGCGGCGGGCGCTGCAGCTGGAGACCGACTCGGACATGTCCTACGCCCTGCTGGACCCGGGTGACACCGACGAGGACGGCGAGTGGGCCCTGTACGTCCACAAGGGGTGGAGCGGCGAGTTCCCGGACCGGTATCCGTCGTTCCGCGCCTATATGCAGCGGATGTACCAGAGCTTCCACTCCGACCGGGCGCGCGATCCCGGCTTCGTGAACGCCACCACCCGCGCCCTGGACGCCGACGTGGAGCGGGCGCGGGAGGAGGCCCTGAGCGGGAGGTGGGAGACCGCCCGGGAACTGCTCACCGAGGCGCACCACTACGGGCGGCCCCGCGCCTGGGGCATGCTGCGGCAGCTGGACGCGCTGGCGCACGGCGTCGGGTACGGGTACCACGGCTTCGGTGAACTCGTCGCCGATCCTCGCTGCACGGGCGAGTTGGTGCCCGTGATGGCCGCCGCGCATCTGAAGGACGACCGGACCGGCCGCATGCCCCACCGGTTCGTGCTGGGCACCGAGACCGATGACGGTGTCACGGCGGCCGCGGACGAGATCCTGGCCCAGGTGCGCGACCGCACCTACCGCTACGCGCCGGGCGGTGCCTTCGGAGAGGCGGTGGCCGAGGCGTGGGAGTCGGCGAGGTGGGGGGACACGGACACGGCGTGGCGGGTGATCCGTGCCGCGCTGCCGTCGTGGTCGCCGCCGGGGCCGGACCTGCTGGCGCCCCTCGGTCTGCTGGGGGACCCCGTGCTGGGCCCGGTGGTGACGCGGGAGCGCGGCCTGGAGCTGCTGGCCACGCCCCGGGCCGGCCGACCGGGCCCGGCGCCCGATCCGGCGCCGGACCTGGATCCGCCGGGACTGTGCTGGCTGGCGGAGACCATGCGGTGGAACGCCCCGCACGGCTCCTACCGGTGCCTGTGGGTGGAGGGCGCGGAGCCGGAGGCACTGCCCGGTCTGGCCGGGGAGGACGGGGGTGCGGGCCTGACCGCTCCGCCCCGCCGTCCCGCCGGGTGGTTCCCCCACGACGTCAGGCAGCGGGACGACTCGGCGCCGTGGGAGGACCGGGCCGTGGTGGCGGTGGGCCGGACGGGCTCCGGGTGGACGTTCGGCTTCGACACGGCCCCCCGGTCGTCGGAGCCCGGGACCTTCTTCGTCTCCCCGGCCGCCGCCGCCTCGCGCGACGGACGCGCGGTGGTGCTGTGGGTACGCCGCGGTCGCGACGACGCCCCGGCGGTGTTCCACCTCTCGGTCGCCGAGCGGGGCGAGGAGCTGTACGCGTACACGCTGCGCGGCACGGACGTCGAACGCACGGCCCCGGTGCCCGCGGCCCTCGACCCGGAGCACCTGCTGCACGGCGTCGACGAAGCGGACCGCGAGCGGCGCCTGCTGGCCGCCGTGCAGGACGAGTTCGGTCTGTCCCTGCCCCGGCACGCCCTGGCCGAGGGCATCCTGCCGCACTTGACCACCCGGTCCTGGAACCGGGCGCCGCGGGAGGACGAGAGCTACGCGTACGTCACGGTCCACTTGGGGCGGCGATGAGGACGCACGGCCCGCGCTCCAGAACGCGGTGAGGGCGTGCCGTCCGCCGCTCCGGCGGACGGCACGCCCTCAAAGTCGCTCAGCGCTCCGACGCGAACCGCACGAACTGCCCCCGGCCTTCACGGCCGACGGTGAAGGCCGGGCGGGTCACGTTCTTGGAGTCCCGTACGTGGATGGCCTGCTCGGTGACGGCGACCTCCACACAGTCGTCGCCCGAGCTACCGCTGTAGCTCGACTTGAACCAGGCGAGTTCCGTCGCGCTCATGCCTCTCCTCGCAGGGGTGCAGGGCCTGCGACCGCAGTGTGTCATAGCGCTGTTGGAGAACTCTCACCTCTTTCGAGTCACCGATCAGCCACCCGCTCTCCTGGCCTTCCGAGTACGCGAATCGACGCCCCTCCGGGGTCCCCAGCAGGCGCAGAGGCCCATCCATGCACGGCTGGCCGAGTACGCGCCCCGGTTCGCGGCGGAGGCCGACCGGGACATCGCGCGCCTGGCCCGGCTGGTGGACGCCGCCGCCGAACGCCTGGGCGCGGGCGCCGACGTGTCGTACGGCCACTACCTCGAACGCCCCTCGTACCTCACCCTGACCGTGGTGACGTGCTCCCCGAACCGCGCGGTCCCCGGACTTCCCTGCCCGTGCGCGTAGCGCAGGCTCGGCACTCGCCCCCGCTCTGATCGCACACCTCTGCGTCAACTTCCTCCCCGAGAGCTCCATCAAACGGGTGATCGCATCTCAAAAGCCAACGAATGTTCTTGCCTCGTGCATAGTTTCCCGTCATGCCCAACGTCAGTCACGACACCCTGCACGGCTTCCTGCCGGGACGTCCGAAAGCGCTGAACCGTGCGCTGGACCTCCTGGACCTCGGAATCCCGCCCGGTGTCACCACCGAGACCCTTCCGACGGACGCGTCCGGCGCCCCGAAGATGTTCACCCGGCAGATGGACTCCGTGCTGCGGGTGGTCCGTCCCGACGGGCGTGATCCGTTCATCCTGCTGGTCGAGGCGCAGACCCGCATCGAGGCGAAGAAGGAGACCTCCTGGCCGTACTACGTCGCCTACTTGCGTGACCGGTACAGACTCGAGGTCGTCCTGCTGGTCCTGTGCGTGGACACGGCGACGGCGGCATGGGCGGCCAGACCTCTGCGCACCGGCCTGGGGCGCCCCACCCAGGTGACAGTGCCTCACGTGCTGGGCCCGTCCAACGTTCCGCGGGTGAGCCGGATCCAGGACGCCTCGGCCGACCTCGACTTCGCCGCGTTCTGCCTGTGGATCCACAGCAACGACCCGGACATCGAGGGCATACTGACGGTCATGGGCGAGGCACTGGCCCAGGACACGGACCGCGAAGCCCGGGACGACCTGGCGGGACTGATCGAGGACGGCTTGGGCAGCGAACACGCCCGGAAAATCTGGAGGAACCTGATGGAAACCCTCTTCACCCCCAGGCGAGGCACCATCGTGGGCGACGCCCGCCTCGCAGGACAGGAAGAAGGACTCAAGGAAGGACGCCAGGAAGGACGTCAGGAAGGACGCGTGGCCGGAAAGGCCGAGCAGCTGCTGCGCCTGATGGAGCGCCGCGGCTTCTCGCTGACGGAGGAGACCCGACAGCGCGTCACCACCTGCACGGACATGCCGCTCCTGGATCTCTGGTTCGACCGCGCCATCGACGCCACCGCCCTCGACGAGATCTTCGCCGCCCCCTCCTCCACGGACCGCGTCCCCGCCCCCGCCCAGAGCCCGCAGCACACCGAAGTCCCCAGCCGAGGGCCGACGGACCCCGGGCCCGCGGCCGACTGACACCAAGGGCGCACACCCGGCCGCACCCCACTGCGGGGCGCGGCCCGCTCGGTTCACGGCCCGGTCCCCAACACCTCGTGAATGCCCGTTCCGGAAGCACACGGACTTCTCTCCGCCTCCGTACGGCCACTGCGCGCACGGGACGTGGCGCCCGTCCCGCCCAGCGGCAGGATCGTCCGGGCGATGCCGACCGGTCCCTGAGGGCAGGTGCGCCCACGGATGCAAGATGATCTGGAGAAGTTCACCGACAGGCACAACTCCCCCGTCCCACAAGCCAGTCGGGAAGGACCGACCACGATGAGGACACGGATCAAGCCGACCGGAGTCGGGGAGGCGTTCCAGGGGCGGCTCACGGCAACGCAGACGGACCTGATGCGCGAGGCGTTGAGCGCACTCGACGGCTGGGCCTCCACGGACGAGGCCCTGGTCGTCCAGCTCGGCGCGGACCGCGAAGAGGTCGGCCGGCTGCGCGACAGGCTCAAGGGGGACCACAGGACCAGCCGGGAGTTCACCCTGACCGCCCGCGAACTGCATGTCATCCACGCGGCGCTCACGGCCGTCGCCCCGATGTTCCTGACGAGCGGGGGATTCTCGGAGGAGGGGTTCCACAACAGGACCGGCTTCTTCCGGGAGAACTTCGACGCCATGGCGTCGAGCATCGTCAGCGCGGTGTCCGAGGCCACGGCACTGCAGGTGACCCGGCCGTCCCGCCCGGCATCACGCCCGTGACAGCACCCGCCCGCCGGCGCCGCCCGGCGTCACCTGACGACTCGACTCTGCCGGGCCCCACGCCCCCACCGGCCTCATATCCCGGGGATCGCGGGTTCGCATCCGGTTGCGGCCTCAGAGAACCTCTCCGCCGTGAAGTCACCGCTTCACCGCACGGGAAACGTCACCCACGGGGAACGTCACCCCGGTGAGCTCCTCGGAGACGGTCCACAGGCGCTGCTGAACGGCCCGGTCATGGGAGTCGGGGCTGGACGTGACCGGCTTCGGGTAGCCCCGGGTCTCGATCCGGTTGCCGGGGCCGTAGTACTGCCCGCCGACGACCGCGGGATCGGTGGCGGCGCGCAGCGTGGGCAGGGCGCCCATCTCCGCCTTCTGGGTGAGCAGCGGCGCGAGCCAGGTGACGGGCGTGCGAAGCGGGGCGGGCATGTTGCGGGCGAGCTCGGTGTTGGACACGCCGGGATGGGCGGCCACCGCGATCGTGGTGCCGTGCGCTGCGAGCCGGCGCTGCAGTTCGTACGTGAACATCAGGTTGGCGAGTTTGGCCTGGCCGTAGGCGGCGACGCGGCTGTAGGAGCGCTCCCACTGCAGGTCGTCGAAGTGGATGGCGGCCTTGATGCGGTGACCGGTACTGCTGACCGTCACGACGCGGGAGCCGGGGACGGGCAGCAGCCGGTCCAGCAGCAGGCCGGTCAGGGCGAAGTGGCCGAGGTGGTTGGTGCCGAACTGCAGCTCGAAGCCGTCGGCGGTGGTCTGCCTCGGGGTGTACATCACACCCGCGTTGTTGACCAGGAGGTCGATGCGCGGGTGGACCGCACGCAGGTCGGCCGCCGCGGACCGGATCGACTCCAGGGAGGTCAGGTCGAGGGCTTGGACGGTGACGTCGCCGGCGATGCGGGCGGCTGCCCGCTCGCCCTTCTCGACGTCGCGGACGGCCAGGACCACCGCCGCCCCGCGCGCGGCGAGCATCCGGGCGGTCTCGAAGCCCAGCCCGGTGTTGGCGCCGGTCACGACCGCCACCCGGCCGCTCTGGTCGGGGATGTGCTGTTCGGTCCAGTCACTGCTCATGACACTCTCCTAAAGAACCGCCGGTCCGTTACAAGGACCAACGTAAAAGACCGCCGGTCTCCTGTCAAGGGACCGCCGGTCTTTAAGCTAGGATGAGGGTGTGACATTTCAGCGGGCGCGAAGCGAGGAGCAGCGGAAAATCCGCCGCCGGGCGATCCTGGACACCGCGGCGGCGATGCTCGACGAGATGCCCGTGGCCGAGGTGAGCCTCAACGAGCTCAGCCGGCGGGTGGGCCTGGCCAAGTCGAACGTCCTGCGGTACTTCGAGTCACGCGAGGCGGTACTGCTCGAACTGCTGGACACCTTCCTGGAAAGGTGGCTCGCCGAGCTGGCGGAGGAGCTGGCCGCGGGCATCGAGGCGGATGCCGCACCAAAGGTGCGGGCGGGCCAACTGGCCGAGACCCTCAGCCGCTCGCTGGCCGGCCGGGTGGTGCTGTGCGACCTCTTCGGCGCGCAGGGCGGCGTCCTCGAGCACAACGTCTCCGTCGAGGTGGTCAAGCGGCACAAGCGTTCCTCCCTCACCAGGCTCGCGGACATGGTCGAGCTCGTGCGCCGCCACGTGCCCGAACTCGGCGACGACGCGCAGACGTTCTGCCTGATGAGCCTCGTCTCGGCGGGCGCCCTGTCGTCCTACGTCCCGCCGCCGCCCAGCCTCCTCGCCGCCTACGCGGAGGAGCCCGCCCTCGGCGTGCTCCACATGGAGCTGCGTGACGCCCTGCGGGTCTCCTTCACCTCGATGCTCCTGGGCATACTGCCGCGCACCTGAACATCTCCGTGACCGGCGCTTCCGTGCCCGCCCGCGCCGGGGCCGACGGCCACAGCATCCGCACGCGCACAGGCCACTTCGAACGTGGCCCGGAGGAGGCCCCGACATGAGCAACCGCACCCACGGCTCCCCGCCCCGCAGGATCTTCATCGACAAGCAGAGCCCCAAGGCCTTCCATGCCCTGGTGCAGGTCTCGGAGGCGGTCCGGGCGACGGCCTCCGAGGCCGGACTCGACCGTGCCACCGTGGAACTGATCAACCTCCGCGTGTCGCAACTCAACGGCTGCGCCTACTGCCTCGACGTGCACACCAGAACGGCCCTGCGCGCCGGTGAATCACCGCAGAGGCTCGGAGTCCTGAGCGCATGGCGGGACACCGGCCTGTTCACCCCCTCGGAGCGCGCCGCCCTGGCGCTGGCCGAGGCCACGACCGATCCGGGGAACGCCGCGACCCAGACATCCGCCTACGAGACCGCCCGGGAGGTTCTCTCCGAGGACCAGATCTCAGCCGCGATCTGGGTGGCGGTCACCATCAACGCGTTCAATCGCGTGTCGATCATGAGCAAGCACCCGGTGTCGCAGCTCCACGAGGAGTAGAGGCGGTCGGCCCGCCGCACCGCCGGCCTCCGCCCGCGGAAGCCCGCGACAGACCGTGGCGTCATCCGGCAGCGTGGCGGGCCTCCACCTCGCCAGGACGAGTCGGCGCCCACGCCTCGGGAGGACCGCTGAACACGGTCCCCGCGAACGCCCGCGGCCCGTACCGCGAGCCGTACCCGCCCGGGGCCCGCGGTGAGCGGCGGGACATCGACGACACGCAGCACATCAGGAGTGCCGCACGGGGGAAGGCCGGCACGGCCGCGTCACTGGCCGCAGGGCCCCGCGTGGTCGCAGTACGGCTGGAGGCGGCTCTGTCCGCAGCCGCACAGCACGGCTCTGGTCTCGGCGCGCGGGCCTCGCGGCGTGTCCACGCTCAGTTCCCCGCGCACGGTCAACTGCCCGGTGGCACCGCGGGTGACCGTGGTGGGCCGGTCGGGGGTTTCCGTCCCGCCGTCCACGAGTTCGTACCGGAGCGCGCCCGAGGGACAGCGCCGTACGACCTCCGCCAGGCGCTCGGCCGTAGCCTTGTCCGGCTGGATCCACGGCCGCTTCGCCGGGTCGAACACCTCGGGAAGGCCATGGACGCATGCGGCGGCGTGCAGGCAGCGCCCGGCCTCGAAGGTCACCGTGATCGACTCCGTCCGGTATGCCTTCCGCCCGGATTCGCCGCTCACGCCCGCCTCCGTTCCTGCCGTGCCCGGCCTGTCAGTCACTGACCCTGCTCCGGGACTGGTACAGCAGGTCCTGGTACTCGGGGTGCCGGCCGATCCAGCCCGCGAAGAAGGGGCAGGTGGCCAGCACCCGCAGGTGCGCGGCGCGTGCCTCGTCGAGGGCGGTGCGGACCAGCGCGGACCCGACTCCCCTGCCCTCGTACTCCGGCTCGACCTCGGTGTGCACGAACGCGACGAGTTCCGTCGTGCGGATGTACTCCGCGACGCCCGCCACCTTGGACTCCCCGTCGACACGGGCCTCGTAGCGCTTCGCCTCGGGCACGTCGCCCACTTCGACCGTCATGTGTCCTCCTCGTGGGGGCCCGATCCCGCTCGACTCGGCAGGATTCCGTCAGCCGGGACATCAGCCTAACCCTACGAGGTTGATGCATCAACTTAACTTTCGGCGAGGACGTCCGCGGCGCAGAGCGAGCGCGCCGCCCCACCCGGGGCCGCATCGCCACCACCGCCAGTAGATGAGCTGTCAACGATTTCGTTAGACTGCCCCCATGGACGCACAACCACGCTGGCTCGACCCGGAAGAGAAGGCCGCCTGGGACAGCTTCATCCGCATGCAGGAGACGCTCATCGGACGGCTGTCCCGCCGCGTCCAGGCCGACTCCGGAATGTCAGCAGCCGACTACATCGTGCTCGTCAGCCTCACCGAAAGGGGCGGCGGGCGGATGCGCTTCCTGGATCTGGCCAAACTCGTGGAGTGGGAGAAGAGCCGGATGTCCCACCAGGTCACGCGGATGGCGAAACGCGGGCTCGTGGCCAGGGAGGAATGCCCCGAGGACGGGCGCGGAGCCTTCATCGTCGCCACCCCGGCCGGCTACAGGGCGATCGAAGAGGCCGCGCCCCAGCACGTCGAGCACGTCCGCCGCCTGTTCATCGACGCCCTGACCCCGAACCAGCTCAGCACACTCGGCCGGATCTCCAAGCGCGTCCTGGAGCACATGGAGAAGCAGCCGGACTGACCGGGCGAGGGGCGCGGCTCCCCGGGCACGGGAGGGCGGCCCCGCGCCGGCCCGGCGAGGACGTCCTGGTGCGCGGGCCGCCGGCCGAGTCCGCGACGGACGCGCTCACCGCCGAGGCCGCTGAACAGCGGGGCACGGATCTCGTGACGTGGGGCGCGGAGAGCCCGCTCGACGAGAAGCCGCCCGTCGCCGGTCAGTGCGGCTTCGGACGCGCGACGCCCGCCCGCCGTGGGGAGACGCGGGACGAGCCGACCGGCTGTTGTCCGCGAGGGAACCGGTCGACGACAGGCAGTACCGATACGGACCGGTGCCGGGGCGGCGGCGATGTCAGGCCTCGTTTCCCGTGGGTGTGGCCAGGAGCTGCGTCTCCCAGGCGAAGGCCACACCGCTGGCACCACCGTGCTGCGCCTGGACCTCGGCAGCGCCCGGCACGGTCTTCTCACGGGCCCAGTCGCGCTGCCACTCGCCCAGCGCGACCATCCAGGTGATCGGGACCACGCCCGCCTGGACCATGCGCCGCACCGCCATGTCGTGGGCCTCCTTCGAGACACCACCCGACGCGTCGGTGACGGCGAAGACCTCGAAGCCCTCGCCCGCCGCCTGTATGGCCGGCATGGCCACACACATCTCCGTCCAGAGACCGGCGATGATCAGTTTCTTGCGCCCTGTCGCCTTGACGGCATCCACGACCCGCTCGTCCTGCCAGGTGTTGATGAAGGTCCTGTTGATCGGCTTCTGCTCCGGGAACACATCCTGCAGCCCCTGGATGAGGAGGCCACCGCGCTCTTCCAGAACGGTCGTCAGGATGGTCGGGACGTCGAACACCTTGGCGGCCTTGGCGAGCCCGACGACGTTGTTGACGATCATCGTCGGTTCATGGCTGTTCAGATTGGCGAACTGGAACGGCTGGTGGTCGATGAGAACGAGCACGCTCTCCTCGGGCGTCAGCAGCGCGCCGAGTCCGTTCTTGTTCTCAGTACTCACGAGGTTTCCCCTTCTGGAACTTCGCGTCCGCGGGTCTCCGCGGTGCACCGGCATCCCGATGCCCCGCGGCGAGCCGGATACGGGCCGACCGGGCGGCGACCCCGAACCATTTGGTTGACGCATCACCCACGCTAGATGCCAGTTGATGACGCGTCAACAAGCGTCGGCCCCGGGCGTTCGGGCGAGCCGGTCGGGCACGGCCCGCCGGCATCGGTGAAGCGCGACCGCGCTGCGGGGAGGGGTCACACACGCCGGTTCCGTGCGGAACCACACGTGAGCGGCGCGCTCGTCGACGCCCCGGGACACGCCGGCGCGCCGGGTGGTGACCCGGGACCCCGCGTGCGACTCCTCCTCGGCCGCCGCGCCGGCGTACGGCTACGACGCCTCCGGCCCGGAGTCCTGGCGCACCGCCGAGGGGCATCCGCTCTCCGGCCGGCGCCTGCCGGGCGGGCGGTACGCCGAGGCCGTCCAGTGAGAGGCTCGAGGCGTCGGCGTACAAGGCGTGCAGGACGGAGCCGGCGGCCCCGTCGGCGCCCGACGACGCACGGCCACAGCAGCGCGACGGGAGGGCTTCCGGGACGAAGCGGCTCAGCTTCGGGCGGCGGTGTCCTCGCGGCCGACCTCGTGGTGGCGGCCGTCGGGGCGGGGAAGGGGCTTGAGGGCGACCTCGACGCGGTGCGTGGAGTCGTGGCTCACCGAACCGCCCAGGCGCGCCTCGACCACGCCCAGGCGCAGGCCCGCCCCGCCCTCGCCGGCCCGGTGGAACTGCACCGAGAACTCCAGGCTGACCTGCTCCACGTGGAACCGCCAGTCGCTCTCCGCGCCTTCCGCCTGGGCCCGCGCCAGCTCCGCGCGCACCGTGCCGATGGCCTCCGCCAGACCGATCGGTTCCGCATTCGTCATATCAACACACCGCCACTTTCGGCTGATTGAACGATGCACCCTGCTCACAAGTCTAGGGAGGTCCCGTGCTTTGCACGTAGTGTGAGACGGCATGGGGGAACTGCGTGCGGACTGGAGACTCAGGCTGCGGCGCGAGGACGCGCACGGCCCCGTCTGTGGCGCCGGCGTGCTCGTCGACCAGTACACGGCACTGACCTGTGCGCACGTGGTGCGCCGGCCGGACGCCGTGATGTGGCTGGAGTTCGCCGAGAACGGCGGGCTGGAGCCGGTCTCCGCGCGCGTCATGCCCGGCGGCTGGCTGGCGGAGGGCGCCGGCGGTGAGGACGTCGCCGTGCTGCGCCTGGACAGCCCCCGCCCGCAGGCGCGCCGCGCTCCGCTGGACACCCGGCTGCGGGGTGGCATGGAGGTGTACGCGACCGGTTACGCGGAGGGCTTCGACGACGGCATGAGCCTGTGGGGGCGGATCGGCGGCGCCAGCGGTGAGCGGGTGCAGCTCGACGCCGTCACCCGGTCGGAGGTGGTGCGCGCCGGGTTCAGTGGCGCCGGCGTGTGCACCCGGCCCGAGGAGGGCCGGCCCGCCCGGGTGGTGGGCCTCGTCGTCAGCTGGCGCGGGGACCTGGGCGCGGCTCTGCCCGAGGACAACCGGCTCTCCTTCTCGTATCTGATCCCCGTCGACCGCATCGCCGAACTCTCGCCCGTGATAAAGGAGTTGAGCAGCCCGGGCGCCTGGGACCACGGCTTCGAGGAGCGGCTCGGCCGGTGGTTCGACGATCCGGACGAGGACCCGGTGAAGATCACCGTGGTGTCCCCGGGCAGCGGCAAGGACCGTTCCCTGCGCCATCTGCTGCACCGTGCCCACGTCGTCCATCGCGGCGGCGCCAGCAGACCCGATCTCATCGACCACGCCCTGGACCAGGTCACCTTCCCGGCCGGTGAGTACCTGGCGTACTGGGACTGGCTGCGCGGCGCCAAGGCCCGGCCCGTACGGGCGGCCGACCGCGCGCCCGTACGGCCGGTCACGGTCCTCGTCGACGGTCTCGACGAGGAACCCCGGCCGGAGCTCCTCATCGACGTCCTCGCCCGATTACGGATGTTCGGCTTCCGGCTGCTGCTCGTCTTCCGTCACGAGGGCGGCCCCGGCTGGACCGCGTCCCGCGACCTCCTCCTGCGGCCCGCGCTGCTGGACCACGCGGACACGCTGCTCGACCGCCTGCGACGCGCGGAGTTCGGCCGGGCGATACGCCGCGACATCGTCGACAGCGCCTCCCTCGGCTCCGTGACCGAGACCGCCGACCGGCACCGCGCCACCCGCCGCCACCTCGACGACGTACGGGATCCGCAACAGCAACTCACCTTGCTGCGCGCGCTGATCAGGGCCCTGCGCGCCGACCTGAGCCGCTGCGGGGACCGGTGACGCGGCGCGCCGTCCGGCCCGGGCGGGGAAGGAGCACGAGAGGATGACGACCTGCCCGCACCGGCGCTTCACCGGAGCCCCCTGCGGCGGCACCGTACTGCCCACCGGCTACTGCGCCGCCTGCGGCCGTGCGGCGAGCGGCCCCGGGCTCCCCGAACTGCCCGGGGTCCCCCGGGAACTCGGGCCCCGCGAACTCCTCGCCCTCCCCGAGCGCGAGCCGCGCCCCGCCGAGGAGCGCCTCATCCGCCCCGGGGCACCGCCGCGCATCCGCATGAGCTGCTCCTCCGCCGACTGCGGCATCACCTTCGCCCCGCCCTACACCGAGGGCCCGGTGCCGATCGAGGGATTCTGCCCGGCGTGCGGGGAGCGCTACTCGTACCGGCCCGAACTCGTCGAGGGCGACCTGCTGCGCGACCAGTACCGCGTCATGGGACCCATCGCACACGGCGGCCAGGGCTGGGTCTACCTCGCCGAGGACACCCATCTCGGTGACGTCGTCGCCGTCAAGGGACTGCTCAACCGGTACGAGCACGACGGCGCCCGTCTCGCCGACGTCGAACGCCGCAACCTCGTCGCCATCCGCCACCCCCGCATCGTCCAGATCCGCGACTTCGTCGCCCGCAGGGACGACAGCGGGCAGGTCACCGGCGGCTACATCGTCATGGACGACGTCGGTGACGGCACCCTCGCGAAGGTCGCCGAGGAGGTCCGGCGCGGGGAGTCCGTCCTCGACATCGAGCACGTCGCGGCGTACGGCTGCCAGATCCTCGAAGCCTTCGTCCACCTGCACGCCGACGGCGAACGGGTCTTCGTGTACGGGGACATGAAGCCCTCCAACGTGGTGCACCACCGGGACGGCATCAAGGTCATCGATCTCGGCGGCATGCGCGAACAGGGCCAGAGCCTGCCGCCCGCCCACGTCACGCCCGACTACATGGCGCCCGAGACCGGGACGTCGGCCGTGCCCACCGTCGCCCACGACCTGCACACCGTCGGCGTCACCCTGCGGGAACTCGCCCGCTGGGCCGTCACCGAGGTGCCCGGCCTCGGCACCGCCTCCTTCGACCGGGTCGTCGACCGTGCCGTGCGGACCGACCCGGGCCGCCGCTTCACCGACGCCCGTGAGATGGTCGGTCAACTGCGCGGCGCCCTGCGGGAGATCCGTGCGCTGCGCGGCAAGAGCGATCCGCCGGAGCCCTCCGACCACTTCCGGCCGTCCACCCGGCTGCCCGGCGCCCGGCTCGGCATGGTGCCGGCCATCGGGCACTGGCTGGAGAGGCCCCGCCGCGACCGGTACCAGCCGCCCGTGGCACCGGTCCTCGACCTCGGCACGCCCACACCCGCCGAGATCGCCGACTGCCTGCCGGTGCCCAGGCCCTATCCGGGCGACCCCCAGGCCACACGGTTCGAGGTGAGCAGTGGTTACGCCCCGGACCGGCTCCTCGACCAGGAGGACGAGAAACCGCGCTCGGTGGAGATCTGTCTGCACAACGTGCGCGTCCTGCTGGGCCGGGACACCCCCGACGACCTGTGGCGGGCCCAGGAGGAGCTCAACACGGCCGACTCCGTCCCCGGACCGTCCGCCGTGCGCCGATGGCGGCTGGAGTGGCACCGCGCCCTGCTCGCGCTGCGCGGCGCCGACCTCGACGACGACCCGCGGCAGGTCGCCGAGGCCCGGAACCACTTCACCCGGGTCCACCTCGAACTGCCCGGCGAGTACGCGCCCAAACTGGCCCTCGCCCACTGCGCGGAGTGGCTCGGCGACGACACCGCCGAGCCCACGGCCAAGGAACTGTACGAGGCCGTGTTCGCCCGCAATCCCGCGCACGGCGGCGCCGCCCTCGGCCTGGCCAGGCTCGCGCTCCGGGCACGCGACCGCCGGGCGGCCATCGACGTGCTCGGCCGGGTCCGGCAGGGCACGCTGGACCACACCGTCGCCCGGATCGCCGCCTTGCGCATCCGCGCGGCCCGGCTGCCCGGAGACGGTGATCCGCTGCCCCTGCCCACCGAGGTCGACGCGGCGCTGGCCGACCTGCACGGCCTGGTGGGCCGGCGTCCGGGCGACGGGGAGCCGGGCCTGTCCGAGGACGAGGCGCTGCGCCTGAGCGCCGAACTCCACGAGTGGAAACTGGACGCGGTGCACAGTCTCAGCGACCGTCCCGGCTCCCCGGGAAGCGGTGCCGGACGGCTCACCGCCCGCGCCCTGCGCCGTCTGAGCATGCCGGAGCGCGCGTTGCGCGAGCAGCTGGAGTCGCACTACCGGCGGCTGGCGGCCCACCACCAGGAACCGGCCACCGCCCACGAGCACCTCGTGGACCTCATGCACGCGGTACGGCCGCAGACCGTTTTCTGACCGCACGACCCGGCGGACGGAACAGCACCCGGCGACGAAGGCGAAGGAGCGGTGACATACGACATGAGCAGCCCCACCCGGCCGCCGCAGCCGGGCATCCGACTCCGCGTCGACCTCGGCGGCGATCCGCGCCCGCACCGCAGTGCGAAGATCGAGGCGCATCTGCGGGTCGACGTGTCCGCCGACGGCGCCCCCGCCGACCTGCCCGCGGTCCGACTCGCCGTGATCATCGCGGTGGACGTCGCCGAATCCCACCGGGCGGCCGTCCGGCACGCCCTGCCGGCGGCGCTGCGTGCCCTGCCCGACCGCCTCTCCTTCGCCGTGCTCGGCAGCGGTCCCGAGCCGGTCCGGTGCTATCCGCGGGGGGACGACGAGTGGGCCGTCGCCGATCAGGACGCGAGACGCCGGGCCGCCTTCGTCGCGGGATCGCTCCCGCTGCACCGGGAGGGGCCGCGTCCCGTCGGGTACGCCGCCTGGGTGGCCGCGGCGCGCGCCCTGCTCGTCGGCCGGCCGGTGTCCGTGCGCCATCTCGTACTGATCACCGACGGCAGCAGCGCCCGCGCCGACGACGGGAACCGTATGGAGGAAGAACTGGACGCCTGCGCCGGGCAGCTCACCTGCGATGTGTTCGCCGTGGGCACGGACTGGGCGCCCGACCCGCTCCTGACTCTCGCCGAACGGCTGCACGGCACGGCCGAGTTCGTGGACGACGGGCTCGGCCGTGCGATCACCGCCGCCATCCAGCGGCTGCGCCGGGTGCACACCCCCCAGCTGCCGATCGAGGTGACCGTACGGCCCTCCGTGCGGCAGGTCTCGCTCAGCGAGAAGGCGCCCCGGCCGCACCGGCTCGGCGGCCTGCCCGCACCCGGCCGGCCGCACTGCTGGAGCTTCCCGACCTACCAGTGGGAGCAGGGCCGACGCGACTACCTGCTCACCCTGGTCGCCGACTCCGACGCCGACCCGCTGGAGACCGAGCTGCAGTTCGCCATGGTCTCCGTCGGTGACGTCCACGCGCCCGTCACCGCCCGCTGGCACCTCCCCGAGCAGCCCTCGCCGCACGCCGCCGCGGGGGCCGACAGCGTGCGTACCCTCAACGCCACCGCCAGGATGCGCAGCGCCCTTCGCCAGGGACTCGTCGCCCTCCAAGAACACCGGCGCGACACCGCGGAGGACCGCTTGGGGGAGGCCGCCCGGCTGGCGGTGCGGTTCGGCACGGACTGGGTGCTGGACGAGATCCGCGCGGTCGCCCGCATCGAGGACGCGGCCGGGGGGCGGGTCCGGCTGCGCACCGTCGACGCCGGCACCCTCGGCCCGATGATCCTGCGCGCCGGGTCCCGTCCCGGCGGGCCCCTGGCCGATCCCGTCGCCGCGCCGCCGGGTCCGCGCTGCGCCGGCTGCGGCACCCCGGCGGGGAGCGAGGCCCGTTACTGCATCGCGTGCGGGGAGAGGCTGCTGTGACGGCCGGGCGCGCCGTGTCCTGGCGCCGGTACTCCCCCGCCGCGTTCTGGCGCGGGCGCCTGGGCTCCTGGCGGACCCGCCGGCTGCTGGAGGTGCACCTGCTGGTGCTGTTGCTGCTCACGGCCGTCGCGTCGGCCGCCCTGTTCCTCTCCAGCCGTCAGGTCCAGCACAGTGCCGAAGCGCTCGCGTCCCGCGAGGCGCCGGCCGTGCAGGGGCTCGCCGCCAGCCGGCTCGCGGCCCTGCGCGCCGACGAGGAGGTCGACCGCCTGGCGAGGATGGACCTCATCGGCGTCGCGGGCTCGGGCGAGGCCTACCGTTCCCAGCTCTCGGCCGCCGACCAGGGCCTGTCCCGGATCGCCGACCGCACGGACCAGGACCTCGGCACGGTCAAAGGGCTGCTCGCCACCTACAGCGAATCCCTCGCTCTCGGCACCTCCCTCTACCGTGACCAGCCCCTCATGCGGGAGCTGAGGCTCCTGGAGGCCAAGTCGCTGCTCACCCGCGACACGGTGGGAGTCGCACCGCGTCTGAAGGTCCTGCAGCAGACCCAGTTGGAGCACGCCGAGGGCACGGCCGCCATGGGGTGGTGGCAGCGCGCCGGATGGTGGGTCGCCGAACTCGCCCTGGCCGCGGTGGCGCTGACCCTGCTCTCGGCGCTGTTCGTGCTGCGCGACCGCTGCGGCCGTGACTGGAACCCGTACCTGCTCGCGGCCTTCGTCCTCACCGTGCTGCTCGCGGTGGTCCCGCTGATGACGGCGTACTCCACCCAGAACGATCTCGCCGGGATGCTCGGGGATCTGCGGAAGATCACCGAGGAGTCCTGGCGGAGCGGTCCGCCGACCGTGGTGCAGCAGAAGGTCACGGAGATGTCGGAGGGCGTCCGGCAGCGGCCGGCCGAGGGCGCGTGGGCCGAATCGGTGTACCGGGGCGCTCTCGTCGGCAGCCTGCTGGCCGTCGTCCTGCCCGCGCTGGGGCTCGGTCTGCGGCTCGACCACGACTACTGGAGGCGACGGTGACCCGGCGGTTCAGGATGCTGGTGTTCGGTGTGGTCCTGCTGCTGATCGCGGCCGGCGGCATGGTGGTGGTCTGGGCGCAGCACGACGACGAGGAGCCGGTGACCATCCTCGGGACGTGGACGGCCGGGCAGGCGGAGCAGTTCGAGAAGGTGCTGCGGGGCTTCGGCATCCCCTTCCGCTACCAGGGCACCGCGGCCCAGCGGGAGGTGCTGCTCTCCAAGGTGCAGTCGGGAGAGCCCCCGGACATCGTGATCATGCCGGGCCTCGGTGAACTCGCCGAGTACGCCGACCAGAAACTTCTGGAGCCGCTGGACGATCTCTACGATCCGCGGGAGTACGGCGCCCCCTGGATGCCGGCCGCCTCGTCCTTTGGGCACGTGTACTGGGTGCCGGTCAAGGCGGACCTGAAGAGCATCGTCTGGTACCGCGAGGGCCAGAAGCCAAACGGCGCACCGGCTCCGCTGAAGAGGTGGTGCGTCGGCATGGGGGACGACGGCGCCTCCGGCTGGCCCGGCACCGACTGGATCGAGGACCTCGTGCTGCAACGGGAGGGCCCGGGCGTCTACGAGAAGTGGGCGCTGGGCACCGGCGGGGCGAAGTGGTGGCGAAGCGATCCGGTGCGCACCGCCTGGGAGGCCTGGGCCGGTCTGCTCCGGCAGGACGAGGAAGCGGCCGAGTCGGCCCTGCTCACCGACCACCGCGGCGCCCCGCACGGCAACGGGCTGCTGTTCGACGGCCCGGACGGGTGTGCCCTGGAGCACCAGGGCTCCTTCGCGCTCTCCTTCTACCGGGACGACGCGAGGCGTGCGCGCTTGACGGACTCCGCCCCACTGCTGCCCGAGGGGGACGGCCGGGTCCGGGGGCGCGAGGTGGCCGGCGACTTCGCGGCGCTGTTCAGCGACCGCCCCGAGGCCGGTGAGCTGATCGAACGGCTGGCTTCGGAGAAGGGCCAGCGGGAATGGGCCGAACAGGCGGGCGTCTTCTCGGCGAACCGTCAGGTGACGCCGCGAGGCGACGCGGTCAAGGGCGAGATCGCCCGGCGGCTTCGCGAAGGGCCCCGCTGCCTGGACGCCTCGGACGTCATGGCACCCGCCGTGCGGGACGCCTTCTACGAGGCCGTACTGCTGACCATCGCCAGGGCCGCCGCCGGCAAGGACCCCGACGTTCCGGGCCTCCTCCACGATGTGCAGCGGGTGCAGGACGCGCAGTCCGCACGGGGCGCCGGCGGCAGGGCGGCTCCGAAGACGGTGTGCAGCAGGCGGTGAGCGGAACTCCGGGCCTCTTCCCGCGGGAGGACGCCCCGGGGCGCCGCGCGACGGTGAACCCTGCGCCGCCCGCCCACAGGCCGTGACCGGATGCGGCCTGCGTTCCCGTCAGCCGTCTCCGCCTCGTGGAGTGATAAGGATCGACCGGTGACCGATGCGGGGCGTGCTCCCACGGGAGCGACGATCCCGACGGGATTCGGCGGCACTCGCGCGTAGCGCCGAATCCCGGCACGGTGTCCCCAGGAATTCTCCCGCGAATTCACGGGCAACCGGAGATGTCCGGAGAATGAACGACCCGGTGCGCCGAATTCCCTGCGAAGGATTTCACGGCATACTGTTAATGTCCCGCATCGTGACCGACTCGCTGATATCGCAGATCCGTACGCAGCCGTCGGCCGGGCGACGAACGCGCGTGGCGCGGCCGGTCGTCGGGCTCGTAGCGGGGGCCGTGCTGGTGTACTCCGTGGCGACGGCCCGACTGCATGGGGACATTCGGTATGTGCTGGCGTGCCTGCGGAGTGGTGAGGCGGTCGGCATTTCACCGTCGGAGACCTTTACTCACCGGCCGTATTTCTACCGGTGGTTCCTGTACGGCCTCGATCAGCTGAGCGCCGGGCCCACCGCGGTGCGCGAGGCGGTCCTGCGTGGCGTCGGTGTGCTGTTGTGCCTCGCCGCCGGGCTCGCTCTGCGTGCCGCGCTGCGGCGGCGGCTGCCGGGGCGGGAGGCGGATCTGGCCGGTGGCGCGGTGGCGCTGGTGCTCGCGCTGGCGCCGCGCACCGACTTCCTGCAGCCGGAGTGGACGGCGGCGCTGCTGTCGGTGCTCGCGGTGGCCGTCGTGCTCGCCGGCGTAGAGCCCCTGCCCGCCGCGGCGCTCGCGGCCGTGCCGCTGGGGCTCGCGGTGATGATGAAGTACTCCACGGCCGCCACCGCCCTCGTCGCGCTGCTGGCCGTCTTCGCCGCCGACCGGGTGCGCGCGCTCCTCCTCGCCGCCACGACGGCCGCGTCGAGCGCGCTGCTGCTGGGCCTCAGCCTCTGGTCGGGGTCGCGGGAGTGGCAGTGGATCCGGGACATGCCGCGGATCAACCAGGGTTCGCTGTCCCGGCAGGGCGTGCGGCCGGGTGAGCTCTTCGCCCGGTCGGTCGACTTCCTCGCGGACCGGGCCGTCCTGAGTCCCGTACTGCTTCTGCTGCCCGCGGCGCTGCTCCTGCTGCTCGCCTGCCAGGACGACCGGCGCCGGCGCACCGAGTGGGCGGTGCTCGCCGCGGCGGGGGCCGCCGCAGGGCTGGGCGCGGTCGTGGTGCAGGGCAACTGGTTCGCGTACCACGCCGCCGCGCTGCCGGTGGGCGCCGCCGCGTTGTGGGGGCTGGCGGTGGCGCGGTGGTACGGGGCGCGGGGGCGGGTGCCGCTGGGTTTCCTGGCGGTCAGCGGCGTGATCGCCGTCCTGACGCCGCTGTACTCCGCCGCCCCGCACGGGCTGCAGCGGTCGGCGGTCGTGTGGGGGGCGGGGGGCGTCGCGCTCGGCGCCGCGTTCTCCGACGTGCGGCGCCCGGTCGGGGGCGGTACCGGGTTCCGGGTGCCGGCCGCCGTGGTGGGGGCCGCCGTGGCGGGGGTCGGGCTGGCCGCGGTGGCCGTCTGGCCGTCCTCCCCCCATCTCATGGACCGCGGCGAGGTGCTCGGGACCAACGCCGCGTACCTGCGGGACTCGGAGCAGAGGGCCGGCGCGGCGGCCGAGGTGCGGCGGCAGTTGCCGGACGGGGCTCTCGTGCAGTACCTGGCCTTCGGCCACGAGGCGTACTTCATCGGGCACGCCTCGCCCTGCCCCTACCCGATCCCGACGTTCCTGCAGCGCACCCGCTACCTGCCGGACGTCCGCACCCTCGACTCGTACGCCGAGAACGCCCGCTGCCTGGACGAGGACCCGCCGCGGTACGCGGTGCTGCACCGCGGCTGGTTCCCGCCGGGGAGGATCGACCCGGGGCTGGCGCGGCGGATCGAGGCGCGCTACGACTGTCCGCCGGCGCCCGCGGAGGAGTTCGTGGTGTGCCGGCTGCGGTGACCGCGGGCCGTCGCCGTACCGCGGCTCACCGGGCGCCGATCAGCTCCATGACCCGGTGTGCCATCGCCACGGCGTAGTTCTGTCCCCGGTCCTGCGGGTAGACCTGCGCCATCGTGGCCAGCGTGACCCGGCTCATCGTCGTCTCGTGCGGCGGGATGAGCTCCCGGTACTCCGGGGTGACCACGGGCTGCGCGAAGGGGGCGCGGGAGAAGTGCCGGCGGGAGATCCAGGAGCGGTCGAAGTCCGGGTTCAGGCATCGCAGCCAGGGCATGTACGCCTCCAGCAGGTCCTCCGGGTCGGAGGTGAAACGCCAGTCGTCGCGCGGCACGTAGTTCCCGACGTACACGACGTGCTTGCCGCCGTACTCCGCCGGGTCCACCATCCGGGTGTGCTCGACGACGGCCAGGAACGGGAAGTCGGTGTCGTTGACGTTGAGCCAGTAGTACGGGATGAGGCTGCGGTCCAGCTCCAGCACGAGGCAGGTGGCGCCGAGGTACTGGTTGCGCCACGTCACGTCGTCGGACGGCAGTCCGGCGGCGCGGGCGAAGGCGGGCTGCGGGGTGGTGACGACCACGTGGTCGAAGCCGTACGACGCCCCGTCCCCGGTGTCGACCGTCACCGTGTCGCCGTCCTGCCGGATGCGCGTCAGCCGCTTGCCGAACTCGATCTTCCCGCCGCGCGAGGTGACCGCGTCCGCCAGCGCCGCGTACACCTTGTCGAACCCGCCGTGCACATAGCCCAGTTCGAAGGTGCGGCAGTGCACCCGGGCCCACAGCCAGGCCATGGACACCTCCTCGGCGCGCTCCCCGAACTTGCCGCGCAGCAGCGGCTCCCAGATCTCCTCCGTGGCGCGCCGCCCGGCCCAGCGGCGCAGCCAGCCCAGCGCCGTGCGGTCGTTGAAGCGCTCCCCCTTGCGTACGGCCTTCAGCGCGGCGGAGGACAGCGCGAAGCGCAGCGCCGGGAGCGGCGGGAGGAAGCGCAGCATCTGCAGCGGGGTGCTGAAGGGGCGCAGGCGTCCGGCGCGGTAGATGCCGGTGGTGGGCCTGTGGAAGCGCAGGGACGCGCCCAGGCCCAGTTCCTCGATCAGTTCGATCATGGCGTGGTCGGAGCGGAAGATGTGGTGGTAGTAGCGCTCCAGCGGCGTGCCCTGCACGGTCAGTGACGCGGCCAGGCCGCCCAGTTCGTCGGCCGCTTCCAGCACCGTGACCGTGTGCCCGGCCTTGACCGCGTCGTAGGCGGCGGTCAGTCCGGTGGCGCCGGCGCCGATGATGCCCAGGTTCACGCGAAACTCCACTTCCGGTTGAGCAGGAACTGCACCGCCAGGACCAGCGGCAGGGAGGCGGCCTTGACCAGGTTCGGGTCGGTCCCGAGCCGGCCGGCGAAGAACCACAGCAGCCCGAAGGTGAGCGCGATGCCGACCAGTCCCACGGCGTAGAAGCGCACGAAGCGCAGCGCCGGCCGGTCGCGCTTGCCGAAGGTGAACACCGCGTTGAGGACGAAGTTGTTGGTGATGCCGAGGGTGGTGCTGACGGCGTTGGCGACCTGCTCGTGCCATCCGAGGACGTTGTGGAGCAGCGCGAACGCGGCCAGGTCCAGGACGACACCGCTGCCGCCGACGAGCGTGTAGCTGATGAGCTGCCGGAAGGTCCGGGGGCGTCGCCCGGTGCGGGCGGGCGCGTCAGTCGCCGTCATGCCGGACCACCTGCCGGACGATGTACAGCGGCCGCCCCTGCGCCTCGCTGTACGTCCGCCCGATGTACGAACCGAGCACCCCGAGCGAGAGCATCTGCACCCCGCCCAGGAACAGCACGACGACCATGAGCATGGTCCAGCCGGACACCGTGATGTCGGGCCGGAACACCTTCATCGCCAGCGCGTAGAGGATGCCCGCGAAGGACAGCGCCAGCACCACGAACCCGAGGCGTGTGATCAGTTTCAGCGGCACCGTGGAGAAGCCGGTCACCCCGTCGATCGCCAGCCGCGCCATCTTCCGCAGCGGGTACTTGGTCTCGCCGGCGAACCGCTCGTCGCGGTCGAAGTGCACCTCGGCCTGGACGAAGCCCATCGAGGCGACGATGCCCCGCACGAAGCGGCTGCGCTCCCGGTAGCGCCGCAGCTCGTCGGCGACCCTGCGGTCCAGCAGCCGGAAGTCCCCGGTGTCCAGGGGGATGTCGACCTCCGTGCACGCCCGGAGGACCCGGTAGTACGTGGCGGCCGTCGCCCTCTTGAACAACCCGTCCCGCCGGGACCGGCGCCGCGCGTGCACGATCTCCGCACCGTCCCGCCAGGCGTCGATGAGTTCGAGGCTCACCCGCGGCGGGTCCTGCAGATCGGTGTCCATCACGATCACCGCGTCACCGCGCGCCTCGTCCAGTCCGGCCGTGATCGCCATCTGGTGCCCGAAGTTGCGCGCGAAGTCGACCACGCACACCCGCGGATCGTTCTTCGCCAGGTCGCGGAGGATCGCCAAGGAGGTGTCGGACGAACCGTCGTTGACGTACACCAGCTCGAAGGAGAGTTCCGGGCGGGTACGGATCGCTTCCACGAGTTCGTCGTGGAAGCGCCGGATGCCGTCCTGCTCGTTGAACACCGGCAGCACATAACTGACCAGCGTGGTTCCCTCGGGTGTCCCCCGGGGGCGCGGCACGGCCGGCGGTGTCGTGGCAGCGGATACGTCTGACATTGCGGCGACGCTAGGGAGCATGGCTGAACGGCGGGCAAATAGCCGATGGTGTCCCGTACTCGAACAGTTGGCGAGCGGTAGTCCCCGGAAAGTCGGGTGCGGCGTACAACCGTTCGGGGTGATGATCGGTCTTTACAGCGACCACATCGGTCGTATTTACGAGGAGACCGTCATTCCCGCCATACGCAAGACCCTGACCGCCACCGCCGTCGCCACCGTTGTCCTGGCCGGGTCCGCCGCCTGCGGCACCGTGGAGAACCTGTCCGCCGGGCAGAAGCTCGACCAGGCCTTCGAGCAGCTCGGCAAGGAGCGCTCGCTCTCCTTCGAGCTGGACCTGGACACCGACGCCGCGTCGCTGAAGGCACTGGACTCCGGGGCGGCGCCCGGTGAGGAGATGCCCGACGAGGTCGCCGAGTTGCTCAGTGACGCGCGGCTCTCCTTCTCCGTGCAGTCGAAGAAGCCGATCGAGAAGTCCGGCGAGAAGGACTTCACCGGCATGGCGATGAAGCTCAGCGGTGCGGACGGCGCCGCCCTGCTCGAGTACCGGCTGGTCGGCGACCACCTCTACGTGCGCCTTGACGCGCAGGCGATCGGCAAGATGTCCGGCAGCCCCATGCCGTCGGCCGACGAACTGCCGGACAGCGCGGGGGCGTTCAAGCAGGTGCTGAGCGGTGAGTGGATCAAGATGTCCACGAAGGAGGTGGAGGAGGCCCGTGGGCAGATGTCGGGGGCGGAGGGCGCCGGGGAGCCCTCGGCTGAGCCCACACTCGACGCCAAGACGCAGCAGAAGCTCACCAAGGCGCTGCGGCAGGTCATCGCCCAGCAGGTCGACTTCAAGACCTCCGACGGATCGGACGGCACCGAGCACATCACCGCCACGGCGCCCTTCCGCACGCTGATGACCGAGCTGTTCGACAAGCTCGGCTCGCTGGCCGAGCAGCTGCCGGCGGGCACCGAGATGCCGACGGCCAAGGACTTCAAGGACGCGCCCAACGAGAAGGTCACGGCCGACTTCACGCTGAAGAACGGCGAGCTGACCGAGGTGTCCGTCGACCTCGCCAAGCTGGCCGAGAAGGCGAAGGTCAAGAAGTTCGCGCTGGTGCTGCGCCTGGGCGAGGGCGAGAAGGCCACGGCCCCGGCGGGCGCCACCGAGGTGAACATCGACGAGCTCATGGAGGGCTTCTTCGGCGGCTTCGCGGCGGGTGCGCTCGGCGAGGAGGAGTTCGTGGAGGGCACCGAGGGCTGACAGCCACCGAGGTCCGTGGCGGGGCGCCGTCCTCCCCGAGGAGGAGACGGCGCCCCGTCCCGTGCGAGCGCACCAGGGGAAAGTGACGGCAGGCGCACGACGCCGTGACGGGCTCCGCCCGCGAGTACGCCGCCGCCAGGACCGAGCACATCGCCCGCGAGCGCGAGGAGGAGGCCCGCCACCGGGTCGTCCGGGAACGCCTGCGCGTCGCCCGCGAACTCCATGACGTCGTCGCCCACCACCTCGCCCTGGCCAACGCCCAGGCGGGCACCGCCCCCCTCGCACGGGCCGATCCGGAGACGGCGTACGAGATCCTGGGCAAGCTCTCCGGGACACCGCGGCGGCCCTGCGCGAGCTCAAGACCACCGTCGGACTGCTGCGCCAGGACACCGACACCGACGACGGACTGGCGCAGTCGCCGCGCCCGAACGCCTCACCGCCCTCACCGAACGCGAGCGCGAGGTCATGGCCCTGGCCGCGCACAGCAGGTCCAGCACCGAGATCGCCGACCATCTCGTCGTCAGCCCGCTGACCGTGCGCAGCCACGTCCAGCGCGCCATGACCAAGCTGCACGCCCGCGACCGGGCGCAGCTCGTCGTGATCGCCTGCCGGGGCGGCCTGGTGCGTCCCCCCGCACAGGGCGACGGCTGAGTCCCGGCGGCAGGCCACACCGCGTCAGCGACCGGTGACCGTCTCCCAGTCGGCCGTGCGGTCGCACCAGCGGTTCAGGAGGGTCCGGTCGTGGCCCACGGCCAGCAGGCCCGCGCCCGTCGAGGTGCGGTAGTCCTCGACGACCCCGACCAGCGCGGCCGTGGTCGACGCGTCCAGCATCGCGGTCATCTCGTCGCAGATCAGCCAGCGGGGACGGAGCACCAACGCGCGGGCCAGGCAAGCGCGTTGGAGCTGTCCGTCGCTGACCTCGTGGGGGCGTCGGGTGAGCAGGTCGGGGGTCAGTCCGACGGTTTCGGCGAGTTCGGCCACGCGGTCGGGGACGGACGGGCGGCGGCCCGTGGCGCGCAGGGGTTCCGCGATCAGGTCGGTGAGGCGCAGGCGGGGGTCGGCGGAGAGGCGGGGCTGCTGGAAGACGACGCCGACGGCGGTGCGCAGCTCGCGCGGGGCGCGGTGGCGCCAGTGGCGTACGGGGGTGCCGTCGAGGAGCAGCGTGCCGGCGTCGGGGCGGTGGAGCAGGGCGGCGACCCTCGCCAGGGTGGACTTGCCGCAGCCGCTGGGGCCGAGCAGGCCGACGGACTCGCCCGGGGCGACGGTGAGGGTCGCGTCCCGTACGGCGGGGGCGCGGCGGTCGTATCCGGCGGTGATGGCGCGCAGTTCAAGCACGGGTGTTCTCCGGGGTGGGTGCCGGGGCCGGGTGGTGGCAGGCGATCGCCCCCGTGAAGGGCGGGAGGGCCGTGCAGGTGTCGGTGGCCCGGTCGCAGCGGGCGGCGAAGGCACAGCCGTCGGGGAGGTCGCCGAGTTCGGGGGGCATGCCGGGGATGGGGGTGAAGGCCCGGTCGGGGAGGGCGTCCAGGAGGCCCCGGCTGTAGGGGTGCTGGGGGCCGGGGGCGCCGAAGAAGGCTTTCGCGTCGGCGAGTTCGACGATGCGGCCCGCGTACATGACCGCCACCCGGTCGGCGACGCGTTCCGCCGCCGCGAGGTCATGGGTGATCATCAGGAGCGCCCGGTCGCCGTCGGCGTCGACGTGGCGGCGCAGTTCGTCGACGGTGCGGTCCACGAGGTCGCGGTCCAGGCCGGTGGTGGGTTCGTCGGCGAGCAGCAGGGGCGCGTCGCCGATCAGGGCGAGGGCGGTGGCGGCGCGCTGGGCGAGGCCGCCGGAGAGTTCGTGGGGGTGGCGGTCGAGGTGGTCCGGCGGGAACCCGGCGCGTTCGGCGGCCCGTTCGGCCGCCGAGCGCAGGGCGGTGCGGCCCCGGACGCCGGTGAGCTGGGCGACCGTCTCCTCCATCTGGGAGCGGATGGTGCGCACCGGGGTGAGGTGCGCGGCCGGGCTCTGCGGGATGAGGCCGATCCTGCGGCCCCGTACTGTGCGGGCGAGGGTTCGCTCGTCGGCGGTGAGCAGGTCCAGGTCGCCGAGGTGGGCGTGGCCCGCGGTCTGCGCGTTGGCGGGGAGCAGGCCGAGCAGGGCGGAGGCGAGGACGGACTTGCCGCAGCCGCTCTCGCCGATCAGGGCGAGGCACTCGCCGGGCGCCACGTCGAAGCGGGCGTCGGTGACGGCGGCGATCCGGCGGCCGCCCGGCAGCAGGAAGCGCACGGAGAGGCCGCGCACCGACAGCACGGGGGATCGCTCGGTCACAGCGACAGCTCCGATCTGCGGCGGGGGTTGATCCGCTCCCGCCAGACACCGGCGAGGCCGGCGACGGCGAGGGTGGGGACGATCAGGAACAGGCCGGGGAAGAGGGTCGGCCACCACTGTCCGGCCAGCAGGGAGCCGCGGGCGCCCTGGATGAGGGTGCCGAGGCTGGCCGTGTGGGTGGGCAGGCCGAGGCCGAGGAAGGACAGGGCCGACTCGTGCCACATGGCGTGCGGCACCATCAGGACGGCGGCGAGTCCGGCCTGGGGCAGCACGCCGGGCAGCAGGTGCCGTACGACGACCCGCCACCGGGAGGCGCCGCCGGAGACGGCCGCGTCGATGTAGGGGCGGGAGCGCAGCGAGAGGACCTCGGCGCGGACGATGCGGGCGGTGGACAGCCAGTGGGTGAGGCCGACGGAGATCACCACCGGCCAGACGCCCGGCCGGAACATGGCGACGATGAAGACGCCGAGCAGCAGGTGCGGTACGGAGGAGAAGGTGTCGACCAGGCGCATGACCGCGCGGTCGGTCCAGCCGCCGAGCGCCCCGGCGGTGGCGCCGACGGCGGTGCCGATCACGGTGGCGGTGAGGGCGGCCACCACGCCCACGAGCAGGGAGACCCTGAGCCCGTAGACGCAGCGCAGCAGCAGGTCGCGGCCCACGTCGTCGGTGCCGAAGGGGTGGGACCAGGACGGTGGCAGGAGTTTGGCGGCGAGGTCGACGGCCTGCTGGTCGAGCTGGACCAGCGGCGGTACGAGGAGCACCGCGAGGACCGTCACGGCGACCAGGGTCGCGGAGACGCGCAGGCGGAGGGTGTGGGTGGAGCGGCGGGCGGTGCCGTGCGCGCGCCACACCGTTTTCGTCACGGCGGTGGTGGTGTCAGCCATGGGGGTCACATCTCATTCAGCTTCACCCTCGGGTCGATCAGTCCGTAGAGCAGGTCGGCGAGGAGGTTTCCGGCGAGGACTGCGGCGGTGGCGAGGGTGGTCAGCGCGGCCAGCAGCGGGAAGTCGACGGAGGTGGCCGCCTCCACGGTGGCCGCGGCGATGCCCGGCCAGCTGAACACGGTCTCCACCAGCAGGGCGCCGGTGATGAGTTCGGGGACGCGGGAGCCGATCAGGGTGAGCACGGGCAGCAGTCCGGAGCTCAGGGCGTGGCCGAGCAGGACGGTGCGTTCGCTCAGGCCGCGGGCCCTGGCGCCGCGCACGGGGTCCTCCCCGAGGGCGTCGCCGACGCCCTGCCGGACGTACAGCGTGAACCAGGGAAGCTGGGAGACGGCGAGGACGCCGGCGGGCAGGATCAGGTGGCTCGTGACCTGGCCGAAGGTGACCTGTTCGCTGCCGGTGTCGGTGAGGCCGCCGGCCGGGAGGACGTCCAGGTGGAGGGCGAACAGCCAGACGGCGAGCAGGGCGATCCAGAAGACCGGGGCGGCCTCCAGGGCGTAGGCGAGGGAGGTCACCGTGCGGTCGAGGACGGAGCCGGGGCGGCGGGCCGCGAGGACGCCGAGCACGGTGCCGAGCAGGACGGCGGCGGCGAACGCGACGGCGCACAGGAGGGCCGACCAGACCAGGCGTTCGCCGATCACCTCCGCCACGGGCTGGCGCATGACGGTGGACCGGCCGAGGTCGCCGCCGAGCGCGGAGGTCAGCCAGTCCCACCAGCGGGCGGTGAACGGCCGGTCCACGCCGAGGTTCTCCCGCAGCCGGTCCAGGGTCTCCTGGTCGGCGCCGAGCGCGGCGGTGCCGGCGTACGCCTTGACGGGGTCGAAGGGGGAGGCTGCGGCGACGGCGAACACGCCGAAGGTGACGACGAGCAGCACGGGCACGGCGAACAGGGCCCGCCGTGCCGTGAGCCGGGTCATCTCTCCCCAGGGGAGGGAGCTCATGCCGTGGGCTGCCAGTCCTCGACGTTCCACCAGGGGCCGCTGGCGAAGCCGTGCTCGTGGGGTTCGGTCTGGGTGGTGAGGTCCTTCCAGCGGTCGGCGAGGACGTACATGTGGTCGATGTGGGTGAGGAAGGTGTAGCCGGGGTTCTTCACCAGTTCGCGCTGGAGGGTGTCGTAGGCGGCCTTGCGGTCCTCGGGGTCCTGGCCGCGGCGGCCGGTGTCGAGGGCCTCGTCGACGGCCGGGTTGTCGTAGAGGGCCATGTTGTTGAAGCCGTCGCCGGCGAGGGAGGAGTGCAGGAGCGTGTAGAGGCCGAAGTCGGGGTCGCCGGTGCTGCCGAAGCCGGCGAGGACGGCGTCGTGCTTCATCCGGGGTTCGATGACCTCCCAGGTGGCGCTCTCGACCTCGACGTCGATGCCGGCCTTCTTGGCGTCGGAGGCGTAGGCGAGGGCGTGGTCCTGGCGGACCTTGTCGCCGGAGGGGTAGTAGAGGGTGAAGCGGGCGGGGCGGCCGTCCTTGGCGCGGATGCCGTCCTTGCCGGGCTTCCAGCCGGCGTCGTCGAGGATGTCCTCGGCCTTGGCGAGGTCCTGGGAGCGTTCGACGTCCTCGGCGAACCAGGGGTCGTCGAGGGGCAGCGGGCCGTAGGCGGGGCGGCCGGCGCCGTCGAGGATCTTGTCGACCATGGTCTCCCGGTCCACGGCCAGGTCCAGGGCGCGGCGGATCGCGGTGTCACCGGTGACGGGGTTGCCGGTGGGGAGGGTGACGGCGCGGAAGTCGTACGACGTCGCCCGGTACGTCTTCTTGCCGTCGTCGTCCTCGAAGGTGGCGGCGAGGTTGGGCGGGAGGGTCGCGCCGTCGAGGTCGCCGGAGCGCAGTCGGGTGGCGCGGACGTCGTCGTCGGCGATGATCGCCATGGTGAGCTTTTTCACCTTCGGTGCGCCGCCCCAGTAGTCCGGATTGGCCTTGAAGGTGAGCTTTTCGCCCTTGCTCCAGCCGGTGAGGACGTACGGCCCGGTGCCGACCGGCTTCGTGTTGAAGGAGCCGGTGTTGGGGTCCTGCTCGCCCGCGATGTGCTCGGGGACGATGGGCAGCACCGTGCGGGCGGCGAAGGCCGCGTAGGGGTGGTCGAGGGTGAAGACGACCTTGTCGTCGCCGTCGGCCCGGACCCCCTTGACGGCGTCCAGTTCGCTCTTGGCGGTGTTGTTGGTCCTGTCGTCCAGCACGGTGGTGTACGTGAAGACCACGTCGTCGGCGGTCAGCGGCTCGCCGTCGCTGAACTTCACGCCGTCGCGCAGGGTGTACGTGTAGGTGCGGCCGCCGTCGGTGACCTCGGGGAGCGCCTTCGCCAGGGCGGGCTTCAGGTCGAGGCCGGGGCCCCGGGCGAGGAGTCCGTCGAAGATCTTGGAGTTGCCGTCCTTGCCGTAGCCGAGCAGGGGACTGAGGGTGTCCGGTTCGGAGGGGACCCCGATCACGACGGAATCGGTGGACGCACCGCCGTCCGCGCCGCCGCCCCCCGGCGCCGAGCAGGCGGCGACCGCACCGGCCATCGCGACCGCGGCGGCGGCACCCCGTATTCGTCGGGTCGTCATCGAACCTCACATCCCTGATGCCCGGAAATCGTTGTTGCATATTAATTGCAGCAAGGTACTGCCCAGGACGCCGCCCCCTCACTCCCCCGCCCCGACGGGCGGCGCCGCTCGTGTCAAGTGCGCAGGTGTGCGCCGGGGTGCGAGCCTCCGGGCGCCGTCCGCGCGCCCCCGGTGGCCGCTTGTCACCGGACCGGAACGGGCACTACTGTCACCACGCCTTGGTGACGGGAAATCGGTGCGATACCGGTGCGGCCCTCGCCACTGTGATCGGGAAGTCCGGCTCCAGTCCTCGCGGACGGCCACTGGGTCCCTCGGGACCCGGGAAGGCGGAGCACGGGCGGTGGTACCCGTCAGCCAGGAGACCGGCCAAGGCACGTCAACCATCCACGAGGTGCTGGAGAGGGTCTGCTGAGCCATGCACATTGCCGAGGGTTTTCTGCCTCCGGCGCACGCGGTCGCCTGGGGCGTCACGTCGGCGCCGTTCGTCGTCCACGGAGCCCGGTCGCTCATCCGTGACGTCAGGGAACATCCCGAGAGCACACTGCTGCTGGGCGCGTCGGGAGCGTTCACGTTCGTCCTGTCCGCGCTGAAACTCCCGTCGGTCACCGGGAGTTGCTCCCACCCCACCGGAACGGGGCTCGGCGCGATCCTGTTCCGGCCACCGGTCATGGCGGTACTGGGCACCATCACCCTGCTGTTCCAGGCGCTGCTGCTCGCCCACGGCGGGCTGACCACGCTCGGCGCCAACGTCTTCTCGATGGCGGTCGTCGGGCCGTGGGCCGGGTACGGCGTCTACCGGCTGTTGCGCCGGTACGACGTACCGCTGATGGTGGCGGTGTTCTTCGGCGCGTTCGTCGCCGACCTGTCGACGTACTGCGTGACGAGCGTGCAACTGGCGCTCGCCTTCCCCGACCCGGGAAGTGGATTCCTGGGCGCGCTCGGCAAGTTCGGCTCCATCTTCGCCGTGACGCAGATCCCGCTCGCGGTGAGCGAGGGGCTGCTGACGGTGCTGGTGATGCGCATGCTGGTGCAGTCGAGCAAGGGGGAGCTGACGCGGCTCGGGGTGCTCGTCACGTCGGTGGCCGGGCGCAGGACGGCGGACTCGACGGGGGCGGTGGCCCGATGAGCCGCAACGCGAAGATCAACACGCTGCTGCTGGTGCTCGTGGCCGCGCTCGCCGTGATTCCGCTGGTGTTCGGGCTCGGCGACCACAAGGAGGAGCCGTTCGCCGGCGCGGACGCCGAGGCGGAGACGGCGATCACCGAGATCGACCCGGACTACGAGCCGTGGTTCTCGCCGCTGTACGAACCGCCGTCCGGCGAGATCGAGTCGGCACTGTTCGCCCTCCAGGCGGCGCTCGGCGCGGGCGTCCTCGCGTACTACTTCGGGGTGCGGCGCGGGCGGCGGCAGGGAGAGGCGCGGGCGCTGGAGCGGCTGCGGGCCGAGGCGGACGCGGGCGCCGGGACCGTTTCCGAACGACGACGGGTCTGACGGCACGTGCTGTCGATCGACGCGGCGGCGCACAGCAGTCGCTGGCGCCGCCGCCATCCCGTGGACAAGGCCGTACTGGGGCTGGGGCTCACCGTGCTGGCGATCTCGCTGCCGCCCTGGCCGGGCGCGGCCCTGGTGCTGGTGACCGCGCTGGTGGTGCTGCTCGGCCCGGCGGGCGTGCCGGCGCGTCGGCTGTGGCGGGCGTACCGGGTGCCGCTGGGCTTCTGCGTCACCGGGGCGCTGACGCTGCTGGTGCGGGTGGGCGGGCCCGGCGGATTCGTGTCCTGGGCCGAGGACGGGCCGCTGCGCGCCGGGGAGTTGCTGCTGCGTACGTCGGCGGCCTCGCTGGGCGTCCTGCTGTTCGCCTTCACCACGCCGCTGTCCGATCTGCTGCCGCGTCTGGTGCGGGCCGGGGTGCCGGCTCCGCTCGTGGACGTGGCGCTGGTGACGTACCGGATGAGCTTCCTGCTGCTGGACTCGGTGCGCCGCGTCCGGGAGGCGCAGGCGGCCCGGCTCGGGCACACCACCCGGGCGGCTGCGTGGCGTTCGCTGGGCGGGCTCGGCGCGACCGCGTTCGTCCGGTCCTTCGACCGGGCGGCGCGGCTGCAGACCGGCCTCGCCGGACGCGGCTACGACGGCACCCTGCGCGTGCTGGTGCCCGAGGCCCGTGTCTCCGTCCGGTTCACGGCCTTGAGCGTGGTGCTTCTGACGGCGCTGGCCGCCCTCACCCTCGTACTGGAAAGGCCGTTGTCGTGAGCGAGTCCGTCCTGGTGGCCCTGCGGGGCGCGTCCTTCGCGTACGAGGACGGCCCGCCCGTGCTCAGCGGCCTGGACTTCCAGGTGCGTGAGGGGCGCTCGTTGGCGCTGCTGGGGCGCAACGGAAGCGGGAAGACGACACTGATGCGGCTGCTGAGCGGTGGACTGCGGCCGAGCGGCGGCGAGTTGACCGTCGAGGGCCGGGCGGTGCGCTACGACCGCAAAGGACTGACGGCGCTGCGTACCACCGTGCAACTGGTGGTGCAGGACCCCGACGACCAGCTGTTCGCGGCGTCGGTCGGCCAGGACGTGTCGTTCGGACCGCTGAACCTCGGCCTGCCCGACGCGGAGGTACGTACCCGGGTGGCGGAGTCACTCGCCGCGCTGGACATCACCGCCCTCGCCGACCGTCCCACGCATCTGCTGTCCTACGGGCAGCGCAAGCGGACGGCGATCGCGGGCGCGGTCGCCATGCGGCCCCGCGTGCTGATCCTGGACGAGCCGACGGCGGGCCTGGACCCCGACGGCCAGGAACGCCTGCTCGCCACCCTCGACGGGCTGCGCGAGGGCGGCACGACGGTCGTCATGGCGACGCACGACGTGGACCTGGCCCTGCGCTGGGCCGACGACGCGGCCCTGCTCACCCCGTCGGGCGCGCACACCGGGCCGGCGGCCGAGACACTGGCCCGCACGGACCTGCTCGCGGCGGCGGGGCTGCGGCTGCCGTGGGGTGTGGCGGTCGGCCGGCTGCTCCGGGCTCAAGGGCTGCTGGCCGGCCCGGCCGCCGGCCCCCGCTCCCCGGAGGAACTGGCGGCCCTGGTGGCCGCGTCCGCCCCCGGCGGTGACGCGCACGTGCCGTGAGGGACGCCACCGGCGCGATCACCTGGGCACGGGCGGCACCTCAGATACCCCCCGGGGGTTGCCGCACCGCGTGTCGGGACCCCGGGCCGGCCGCGCGGGTGATGGCCGACTCGACGGCGGCGATGCGCTCGCCGAGGAGGGCGAGGGCGGCCACCGCTCGGGCCAGGGCGTCCTCCTTGCCGGTGAGGACGGCGCAGAGG
>NZ_JBHYVC010000066.1:0-43331 GCF_042749965.1 Streptomyces sp. NPDC059454
TGCTGGAGGGTGGCGCCGATGTCGGACGTACGCGTGGTCGTCATCGACTGCACGGACACAGGGGCGTCCCCGCCCACCGCCACGGATCCGACCTGGATCTGCCGGCTCTTCCGGCGCTCGGCGAGCTTGGTCGGAACGGACGGCATGCCGAGAGAAATCGCAGTCATCTGCTGTGCAACCCCAAGTCGTGGATCAAGGTCCGGCTCCCCGTGAGCAGCGGGCTCCGGGCTCCGAGATTACGGCAATGGCCGGCACCCGGGCACATCACGGTCGTAAACCCGCCCAAAGGGCGATGGCCCGGAACGAAAGGGTTCCAGGCCATCGTGAACGGCAGGTGTCGCGTGCGGGGCTACGAGATCCGCACCGGGTTCACCACGTCCGCGATCAGGACGAGGAGGGTGAAGCAGACGAAGATCCCGGCCACCACGTAGGCCACCGGCATCAGTTTCGCCACGTCGAACGGGCCGGGGTCGGGGCGGCGCAGCACCTTGGCGAGGTTGCGGCGCAGCGACTCCCACAGGGCGCCCGCGATGTGTCCGCCGTCGAGCGGCAGCAGCGGGAGCATGTTGAACAGGAACAGGGAGAGGTTGAAGCCCGCGAGCAGCATCACGAACATGGCCATCTGCTGTGAGGCGGGGATCTCGAGGGTGGCGATCTCGCCGCCGACCCGGGCCGCGCCGACGACGCCCATCGGGGAGTCGGGTTCACGCGGGCCGTCGCCGAAGGCGGCGTCCCACAGGGCGGGGATCTTGGACGGCAGGGCGGCGAGGGAGTCGACGGCGTCGCCGACCCGGTCGGTCATCCAGACCACGGAGTCGCCGAAGTCCTGTTTGACGACGCCGGTGGCCGCGCTGAAGCCGAGGAAGCCGGCCTTGACGTACTCGCCCTCGACGTAGGCGCCGTTGCCGTCCTTCTTGGCGACCATGTTGGTGGCGATCGTCGCCTGGAGGGTCACCTCCCGGCCGTCGCGGTCGACGACGATCGGCACGCTCTTGCCGGCGCTGTCGCGGATGAGGTCGGAGAGGGTGCCCCAGTCGTCGGTCCGGACCCCGTCGAAGGCGACGATCCTGTCGTCGGCCTTCATCCCGGCGGCGGCGGCCGGGGACTGGGGGTCGGACTTCTCGCAGTCGTCGCGGTTCTCGCTCTGCGAGATCACGCACTGCGAGACCGAGCTGACGGTGGTGGTCTGCTGCTGGATGCCGAAGCCCATCAGCACCGTGAGGAACAGCGCCACGGCGAGGATCAGGTTCATGAACGGGCCGGCGAACATCACGACGACCCGTTTCCACGGCTTGCGCGTGTAGAACAGGCGCTTCTCGTCGCCGGGCCTGAGCTCCTCGAAGGCGGCGGACCGGGCGTCCTCGATCATGCCGCGCCACGGTGAGGTGGAGCGGGCCTCGAGGCGGCCGTCGGGGCCGGGCGGGAACATGCCGATCATGCGGATGTAGCCGCCGAACGGGATCGCCTTGACGCCGTACTCGGTCTCGCCCTTGTTGCGCGACCAGAGGGTCGGGCCGAAGCCGACCATGTACTGGGGCACGCGGATGCCGAACATCTTGGCCGTGGACAGATGGCCCAGCTCGTGCCACGCGATCGAGAACAGCAGGCCCGCCGCGAAGACGACTATGCCGAGGATGAACATCAGGGTCGTCATGCACGCGCCTCCGCGCTCGCCGTCCGGTCTGTCAGTTCCCGGGCCCTCGTCCGCGCCCAGGTCTCCGCTTCGAGGACGTCCGACACGGTCAGTGAGGTTCCCGTCGCCGGGGTGCCGTGTTCCTCGACCACCCGGGTGACGGTCTCCATGATCCCGTTGAACGGCAGCGCGCCGGCGCGGAACGCCTCCACGCACTCCTCGTTCGCGGCATTGAACACCGCCGGGGCGGTTCCCGCGAGCTCGCCGACATGCCGGGCGAGGTTCACCGAGGGGAACGCCTCGTTGTCGAGGGGGAAGAACTCCCAGGTGGACGCCTTGCTCCAGTCGAAGGCCGGGGCCGCGTCGGGGACCCGTTCGGGCCAGCCGAGACCGATGGCGATGGGCCCGCGCATGTCGGGGGGCGTCGCCTGGGCCAGTGTCGATCCGTCCGTGAACTCAACCATCGAGTGGACATACGACTGCGGGTGCACGACGACCTCAATGCGGTCGAAGGGAATGTCGTAGAGGAGGTGCGCCTCGATGACCTCCAGGCCCTTGTTGACGAGGGTCGCGGAGTTGATCGTGATGACCGGACCCATGGCCCAGGTGGGGTGCGCGAGGGCGTCCTCGACGGTGACGTCCGCCAGCTGCTCCTTGGTGCGGCCGCGGAAGGGGCCGCCGGAGGCGGTGACGACGAGCCTGCGGACGTCGGCGCGGGTTCCGGCGGCCAGCGCCTGGAAGAGCGCGGCGTGCTCGGAGTCGACCGGGATGATCTGGCCGGGCTTGGCGAGCGCCTTGACCAGCGGGCCGCCGACGATGAGCGACTCCTTGTTGGCGAGCGCGAGGGTGCGGCCCGCCTCCAGGGCGGCGAGGGTCGGGGCGAGGCCGATGGAGCCGGTGATGCCGTTGAGGACGGTGTGGCAGTCGGAGGCGGCGATCCGGGTGGCCGCGTCCTTCCCGGCCAGGATCTCGGGCAGCGGCTCCCCCGCCCCGTACCGGTCGGACAGCGCCTCGCGCAGCTCCGGTACGACGTCCTCGCGGGCGACACCGACGGTACGCACCCGCAGTCGGTGGGCCTGTTCGGCGAGGAGGGCGACCCGGCCGCCGTGGGCGGACAGGGCGGTGACCCGGAAGCGGTCGGGGTTGCGCAGCACGAGGTCGATGGCCTGGGTGCCGATCGACCCGGTGGAGCCGAGGATCACCACGTCCTTCGGGCCGTCTCCCGCCACGGGGTCGTGGACGAGGTGCGGGTCGGCGAGGGGGGCTGGACTGTCGGTCATCCCCCCATTGTGTCCGTACCGAGTGCCCTGAAGGACAGGGGTGCCGTTCTGGTACGTGGCAGGCCGTCGGACCCGCCCACGCGGATATACCGTAATCAACTTTGGATATATGGAGGTGCTGTCATGGCCAAGACCCTGATCGACATCGACGAGGAACTGCTCGCGAAGGCGGCCATGGCATTCGGCACCAAGGCGAAGAAGGACACCGTGAATGCGGCACTGAGGGACAGTGTCGAACGCAAGAAGCGCGCCCTCGCGCCGGCCCGCCTGGCCGCACGCGCCGACGCGGGCGACTTCGACGTGCTCTTGGACAAGGCGAACTATCGCCGATGACTGCCGCCACCTTCCTCATCGACAACAGCGCCCTGGTGCGAATCCTCCGGCTACCGGCCCGTGCTCACTGGGAGAGCCCACTGACGGAGGGCGTCATCGCCCGCTGCCCGGTCACCGAGATCGAGTTTCTGTACAGCGCCGGAAACACCGAGGAGCGCGAGCAACTGGTCGAGGACCTGGATGAGCTGTTCGGCCGGGCCCCGCTCGACGACCGGGCGCTGACACGCGCCTGGACCGTGCAGAAGGAGCTCACGGCGAAAGGCCGACACCGCTCGGCGGGCGCGGTCGATCTGCTGATCGCCGCGACCGCCGAGTTGCAGGGCCTCACCGTGCTGCACTACGACAACGACTTCGAGGCCATCGCGTCGGTGACGGGCCAGCCGACCCAGTGGCTGGCGCCCCGGGCAGTTTGTGACCGACTGTCACCTGATCGGCCGGTGGGCGTTCTCCCGCTGTGAGGGGCCCGGGGTGGCGTCCGCGATCCAGGGGCCGTCGTCCGAGGGGTCGATGATGCCCTGTTCCAGCCACTCGTAGGTGCCGGAGAGCACGCCCCTGACGACCTTGCGGTCGAGGTCGTCGGTGTTGGTCCACAGGCGGCCGAAGAGTTCCTCGACGCGGACGCGGGCCTGGCGGCAGAAGGCGTCGGCGAGCTGGTAGGCCTCGCGGCCGTTCTCGCCCCGGCCGCGCAGGTGCTCGGCCCGGACGCAGGCGGCGCTCATGGCGAACAGTTCGGCGCCGATGTCGACGATCCGCCCCAGGAAGCCCTGCTTGGTCTCCATCCTCCCCTGCCAGCGGGACATGGCGTAGAAGGTGGAGCGGGCCAGCTTGCGGGAGGTGCGCTCGACATGGCGCAGGTGCGGGGAGAGGTCGATGCCGTGCTTGAACTCGCCGTAGGAACCGGGGAGCTGTCCGGGCCCGGCGACGAGTTTCGGCAGCCACTTGGCGTAGAAGAGGCCCGCGCCCGCGCCCGCCCTCGCCTTGTCGCCGAGGGACTTCTCGGGGTCGATCAGGTCGCCGGCGACCGAGAGGTGGGCGTCGACGGCCTCGCGGGCGATCAGCAGGTGCATGATCTCCGTGGAGCCCTCGAAGATGCGGTTGATGCGCAGGTCGCGCAGCATCTGCTCGGCCGGGACCGCCCGCTCGCCGCGCGCCCGCAGGGACTCGGCGGTCTCGAAGCCGCGTCCGCCGCGGATCTGGACCAGTTCGTCGGCCATCAGCCAGGCCATCTCCGAGCCGTACAGCTTGGCGAGGGCGGCCTCGATGCGGATGTCGTTGCGGTCCTCGTCGGCCATCTGCGAGGAGAGGTCGACCACGGCCTCCAGGGCGAAGGTGGTGGCCGCGATGAACGCGATCTTGGAGCCGACGGCCTCGTGCAGCGCCACCGGCTTGCCCCACTGCTCCCGGGCCGCCGACCACTCACGGGCGATCTTCAGGCACCACTTCCCGGATCCGACGCACATCGCGGGCAGGGACAGCCGGCCGGTGTTGAGCGTGGTCAGGGCGATCTTCAGGCCCTGGCCCTCCTCGCCGATGCGGTGGGAGGCGGGGACGCGGACCCGGTGGAAGCGGGTGACGCCGTTCTCCAGTCCGCGCAGGCCCATGAAGGCGTTGCGGTTCTCCACGGTGACGCCTTCGGAGGCCGCCTCGACCACGAACGCGGTGATGCCGCCCCGGTGGCCCTCGGACTCCGGTACGCGCGCCATGACCACGAGGAGGTCGGCGACCACGCCGTTGGTGGTCCACAGCTTCACCCCGTCGAGGACGTATTCGTCCCCCTCCGGTACGGCGGTGGTGGCCAGCCGCGCCGGGTCCGAGCCGACGTCGGGCTCGGTGAGCAGGAAGGCCGAGATGTCGGTACGGGCACAGCGGGGCAGGAACGTCTCCTTCTGCTCCTGCGTACCGAAGATCTTCAGCGGCTGCGGGACGCCGATCGACTGGTGCGCGGAGAGCAGCGCGCCGATCGCCGGGCTGGCGGAGCCGACCAGGGCGAGGGCCTTGTTGTAGTAGACCTGGGTGAGGCCGAGGCCGCCGTACTTGGTGTCGATCTTCATGCCGAAGGCGCCGAGCTCCTTGAGCCCGGTGATCACGTCGTCGGGGATCAGGGCGTCGCGCTCGATCCGGGTGCCGTCGATCTTCGTCTCGCAGAAGTCGCGGAGCTTGGCGAGGAACTCCTCACCGCGCTGGACGTGCTCGTCGGCGGGCAGGGGGTGGGGGTGGATCAGGTCGAGTCGGAAGCGGCCGAGGAACAGTTCCTTGGCGAAGCTGGGCTTGCGCCAGTCCTGTTCCCGGGCGGCCTCCGCCACCTGACGGGCCTCACGTTCGGTGACCGTGGGCCGGGACGGAGACTCGGGTGCTGCGGACATGAGGCTCACCTCGCCGCGAATGGGATGGTGTCATTACATTACTGACTGGTGCTACCCGATCGTATGTACCCGATCCGTAGCCGCCCCGCCACCCTTCGTGCGGCCGTACGGCCGATGCTCCCGTACTCGGCGGGTGGGCGGGGGTGAGGGACAATTCCTCCGGTGCCCCTCTGGTCCGACCTGGCCCCGAAGAAGGCCGTCGAAGCGCTTCGACAGCCTATGGACACCCGTCCTCCTGTGGGGCTACTGTCGAACCACCCTCACCTGCCCCTACACATTGCGCGCATTGTCGAAGCGCTTCACAAGCTTGGAGACTGGATGGTCACCCTCGCCGAGGTCGCCCAGCACGCCGGAGTCTCCGCGAGCACGGTGAGCTATGTCCTCAGCGGCAAGCGGTCCATCTCCGCGAACACCCGGCAGCGGGTCGAGCGGAGCATCCACGAGCTCGGGTACCACCCGAACGCCGGGGCCCGCGCCCTGGCCAGCAGCAGGTCGAACATCGTCGCGCTGATGATCCCGCTGCGTACGGACATGTACGTGCCGGTGATGATGGAGATCGCCATCGCGGTGGCCACCACGGCCCGCACCCACGGGTACGACGTGCTGCTGCTCACCGGTGAGGAGGGCCCGGACGCGGTGCGCCGGGTCGCGGGCAGCGGACTCGCCGACGGCATGATCCTGATGGACGTCGAACTCGACGACGAGCGGCTGCCGCTGCTGAGAGAGACCGACCAGCCGGCGGTGCTCATCGGGCTGCCCGCCGACACCACCGGGCTGACCTGCGTCGACCTCGACTTCAAGGCCACCGGTGCGCTGTGCGTGGAGCACCTGGCCGATCGGGGGCACCGCGACATCGCCGTCATCGGCGAGGCCCCGGCGGTCTACGAACGGCACACCGGCTTCGCCGAGCGCACCCTGGACGGACTGCGCGGCCGGGCCCGGGAGCTGGGGCTGCGGCTGCTGCACCGGCCGTGCGAGGGCGGGTACGACGCGATGGCCGTGACCCTGGCCCGGATCCTCGACGAACGCCCCGGCACCACGGGCTTCGTCGTGCAGAACGAGTCGGCGGTGGAACCGCTGCTCGCCCTGCTGCGGCAGCAGGGGCGGGCCGTGCCCGAGGACGTCTCGGTGGTCGCGATCTGCCCGGAGCAGGTCGCCGTGCAGGCCTCGGTGCGGCTGACGTCGGTCGCCGTCCCCGCGCAGGAGATGGGCCGGCTCGCCGTGGAGCAACTGGTCGCCAAGCTCGACGGGCGGGGCGGCGACGAGGTCGTGCTGATCGCGCCCGAACTGACGGTCCGCACCAGCTCGGGCCCGGCGCCCGCCCGGTAGCTCACCCGCCCGGTGACGCGGCCGCCGACGGTGAGCCGGATGCCGGGGGCGCCCGGGGCCATGAGGCCGGTGCGCAGGGGCGAGTCCGGCTTGGAGCAGGGGCCCTCCATCCGGTCGGGCGTGGGTCGTCACCGCCGTCGCGGCAGGGGTGGGCGTCAGGGGCCGCCCCTGAGGGCCGGTCTCCCCGCCGGCGAGCACCACCGTGCCCGTGGCCGGCAGCGGGGCGGCGGCTCCGGCGGCGACGGCCGCGTGGAGCAGGTTCTTGCGGCTGATCGGGCGGTCGGCGCCGGTTCCGGACGTGTCGGGGCGGGGCGGGTTCATGACGGTTCCTCGGGTTTCCCGGTGGGGCGGAAGCACGGGGCGTGCCTGATCGCCGGAGAACCTGTGCGCGCCGGCGGATACGACGACGGCTCCCGTACCGGCCCCTGCGCGGCGTCATGGCGGCCGGGGTCGCCGGGAAGCACGAGGCCGCCCGCACCGGACACCGGTGCGGGCGGCACAAAGGTGCGGTGACTAACCGCCCGACACCGTCAGGTTGTTGGTGCGGAAGTCCAGCCCACCGGCCGACGAGGTGATCTCGTAGCCGAACTGCACGTCACCGATGGTCTCGTTGCCCATCCAGCCCTTGGTGTCCTTGATCCACCTGAGGACGGGAAGGATGTCGACGGTGCCGGAGTTCGAGTCCGAGGCGCGCAGGAACGAGAAGACCTCGTTGGCGCCGTTGTTCCCCTTGTACACGTTCCAGGTGTGGCCGCCGAGGCTCACGGTGCCCTGCGAGGAGCCGAGCGGACCCACGGCCCCGTTGTGGTTGACCCAGAGCATGATCTCGTAGTCGTAGTCCGTGTCCCAGATGTCGTACGAGGTGTTGTACGCGCCCGAGGACGGGACGGTGACGTTGTAGCTGCTGGTGAGCGAGGAGAGGGAGGTGATCGACTTGTTGATCACCTTCTTGGCGTTCGGGTAGGACTTGATGCCGCCGGTGTTGGGGTGGTTCGCCCACACGCCCCAGTTGGTGCCGGAGTTGGCCCAGACGCACTGGGCGCCGGCGCCGGAGCCCCAGATGTTGTTGTAGAGGGTGTAGCCGTTCAGGCCGGTGTTGCCCCACTGGTCGCAGGTGTTCCAGACGGCGGCGTGCGCGGGGGCGGAGGCGAGACCGACCGTCGCGCCGAGCGCGAGGGCGGGTGCCAGCAGGGCCTTGGTGATCCTGCTCAGGGTGCTTGTTGCCATGGCGTTCCTTCCATGGGTGGGGGGAATCGCGGGGGGTCACCGCGCCTTCGTGGTGAGGACGCGGTCTTCTCCGGCGACCAGGTCGAGCGGCTCGGCGCCGGCGGAAGTCCACAGGGTGATGCGGTGGGTGCGGCTGGGCCGCAGGACGGCGGTGGCGCCGTCCGGGGACCAGGTGAGGTCGAGCTCGGCGCCGAACCGGGTGCGGATTCCGCGCAGTTCGCCGCTCGGGTACGCCGGGAGCGGCGCCGGCAGCAGGACCAGCCGGTCGGGGGTGGACTGCACGAGCGCCTCGATCAGCACGGCGGGCAGGGTGTGGGCGGCGTCGGCGTTGTAGACGTGGCGGTGCGGGTAGTGCGCGCTCATCAGGGAGGCGTGGAAGAAGTCGCCGTCGAGGACCTGGCCGAGCGCGTGGGCGACCCGCTCGCCGTCCCGGAGGCGGGCCGCGATCAGCGCGTGGTGCAGATGGCCGTGCGCGGAGTCGTTCTCGGCGCCGCGCAGTTCCAGGGCGCGGTGGGCGGCGGCGGCCAGGTCCGGGGTGTCGTAGGGGGTGATCTCGTCCAGGGGCCAGACGCCGTAGAGGTGGCTGAGGTGGCGGTGGTCGTAGGAGTCCTCCAGGCCGGGCCACGCCCATTCGGCCAGCGCGCCGTCGGCGTTGATCCGGTGCGGCGGGAGGCGGTCGGCGAGCGCCCGCCAGCGGTCGGCGTGCTCCGGGTGGTACGCGGCGGCGGCCCGCAGGGCGTGCCGGGCCGCGGAGAGGTCCATGGCCGCGTTGACGGTGCCCCAGCTCGCGTTCGCGGGCCGGTTCTCGGGCGAGTAGGAGGGCACGACGACCAGTCGGCCCTCGCTGTCGGTGCGGGTGAGGAAGTCCTCGTAGAACAGGGCTACTTCGGCGAGCGCGGCGGCGGTGTGCGGGTCGCGTCCGCCGCGGGTCTCGTCGTGGTCGACGAGGGGCTTGAGCAGCCAGTCGGCGCCGGCGGTCCACAGGTGCAGCGGGTACTCGCGGCTGAAGTGGTACGAGTGCCCCGACTCGCCGTCGCTGTGGGCGGGCGCGACGACGCCCCGGGCGCCGAACACCGCGCGGGCGTTGTCCCGCCAGTCGGGCAGCTGCCGCCGGATCAGGGCGGCCAGCGCCTCGGTGACCTCGGGGAGGGCCGCCGCGGCGGCGGAGGCGGTCTGGAGGTTGAGGTTGGCGTCGTTGGTGAAGGCGCCGGACCAGGCGGTGTCCCAGTCGCCGGTCCACAGTCCGGTGAGGCGGGGCGGGAACAGGCCGCTGGAGGACAGCAGGTGGTGGCGGCCGGCCGCGAAGAGCCGTTCGAGCAGGGCGGCGCTGCGCGGCCGGGTGAGCAACTCCGATCCCGGCAGCGCGCGTTCGTCCGGGTCGGCGGCCAGGTCCAGGGTGACGCGTTCGTAGGCGGTACGGTGCAGGGGCAGATGGCGGGCGAGGAGGTCGTCGTACGAGGACCCGGGGGCGTCGTCGAGCAGATCGCGCAGGGCGCGGCCCTCGGCGACCACGTCGAGTTCTCCGGTGTGCCGCCGCACCCGGGTGAGCAGCAGCACCGACCGCGCGCCCTCGACGCGCACGCCCGGTGGGGCGAGCGCCGTCCGGCCGCCGGTGACGGCGACCAGGGTGACGCCGGTGCAGGCGAGGGCGCTGCCCGGGTAGCGGGCGCGCAGGCTCAGCAGGGCGCCCTCGGGGGTGAGGACGGCTCCGTGGCCGACGCCCAGGCCGGTGGGGGCGTTCGGGAGCCGGTGGTCCAGGGAGACGTCGAGGGTGAGTCCGGGTCCTGTGACGTGCTGGACGATCACGTCGTCGGCGCGGGAGACGAAGACCCGGCTGGTCCAGCCCGCGCGGGTCGCCTCCGCGACGCCGGTGGCGAAGTCGGCCGTGCGGCGGTATCCGCCCCGGTCCGAGTCGTCGTCCGGGCGGCGCACGCGGAGCTGGAAGGCGGGGTGGAAGGGCTGCACCCACTGGAGCGGGCGGCCGTCGGTGAAGCCCTCGGCGGCGGTCGGGTCACCGGCGAGCAGCCGGTCCTGGAGACCGGGCAGTGCCTCGGCCAGCCGGGGCGGCAGCCGGTTCTGGCCGTCGCCCTCGCCCGGACGGACGAGGGTGTGATGGGTGACGACGGTCCGGTCGTCGTCCGGATCGCCGAACACGAGGGCGCCGTGACGGCCGTTGCCGCTCAGGAAGGCGTCCTCCCAGCGGGTGGCCGGTCGTGGTTCCCAGGTTCCGTGGACGGGCGCGGCGCTCATGGTTTCAGCACCGCCACGCCGTAGCGGCCGAGGGTGATGCGGTCGGTCACGGTCGTCTCCGTCAGCAGGTCGTGGTGGGTTCCCGGGACGTCCACGGTGACCGGCTCGCGGTCGTGGTTGAGCAGGAACAGCAGCTCACCGCGGCGGACCGCCTCGACTCCGTCCGGGAGTCCGTCGAGCACCGGCCGCACGCCCGCACCGGCGGCGACACGGGTCAGGAGCGCGCGCAGCGCCTCCGGTTCGGGGAGCGTCGAGACGTACCAGGCGCGGCCCTTGCGCAGCACGGCGGGCAGTCCGTCGAGTTCCCCGCCCCGGTAGGGGACGGTCTCGTCGGCGGTGCCGTCGGGCTCCAGTTCCTCGGACCACAGGGTGCCGCGCAGACCGCCCTCGCAGTCGGCCCTCTCCCCCGGCTCCAGCGGCCACCACTCGTGCAGGGTGCGGATGCCGAAGAGCTCGCGCAGCCGGGCGTCCATGCCGCCGGGCCGCACCCGGTCGTCCTGGTCCGCGACGCCGGTCAGGAACCCGCAGACGAGGGTGCCGCCGCCGCGCACGTAGGCCAGAAGGTTGTCGACGGCCGCGTCGGTGAGGAGGTAGAGCTGCGGGACGACGACGAGCCGGTAGCCGGTCAGGTCGTGTTCGGGGTGGGCGAAGTCGGTGGTCAGGTGGGCCTGCCAGAGGGCGCGGTGCCAGGCGCTCAGGACCTGTGGGTGGTCGACCTCGTGGGAGGGCCGGGCCTCCTGGTCGCCGGCCCACCAGGAGTGCCAGTCGTGCAGCACGGCGACATCGGCGGCGATCCGGCCGCCGGTGGCGTGCGGGGCGATCCGGGCGAGGTCCGCGCCGAGTTGTTTGACCTCCTGGTACGTACGTCCCTGCTCGCCGGCGTGGCCGACCATTCCGGAGTGGAACTTCTCGGCGCCCTGCCGGGACTGGCGCCACTGGAAGTAGCAGACGGCGTCGGCGCCGCGGGCGACGGCCTGGAGGGACCACAGGCGGTTGAGGCCGCGCGGCTTGGGATGGTTCACGCGGCGCCAGTTGACCGGTCCGGCCGCCTGTTCCATCAGCATCCACGGGCCGCGGGCCTGGGAGCGGGTCATGTCCTGGACCAGGGCGCCGCTCTGGGCGCCGAGCGGGTCGCGCGGGTCGGGGTAGAGGTCGACGGAGACGACGTCCTCCTCCTCGGCCCAGCGCCAGGCGTCCTGGCCGGCCCACAGCGGCATGAAGTTGGTGGTGACCGGGAGGTGCGGGGTGTGCCGGCGGACGATGTCGCGTTCGGCGGTGTAACACTCCAGGAGCATGTCGGACGTGAAGCGCTTGAAGTCCAGCACCTGGGTGGGGTTCTTCAGGTAGTGCGCGTGCCGGGGCGGCAGCACCTCGGCCCAGTCGCCGTAGCCCTGGCTCCAGAAGGCGGTGCCCCAGGCCGTGTTGAGGGCGTCGAGGGTGCCGTAGCGGTGGCGCAGCCAGGTGCGGAAGCGGGCGGCGGCCTCGTCGCCCCAGTCGTAGGTGCAGTACTCGTTGTTGATGTGCCACAGGGTGAGGGCGGGGTGGGCGCCGTAGCGGGCGGCCAGGTCCTCGGTGATGGCGGCGGCGTGCCGGCGGTAGGTGGCGCTGGAGTGCGAGAAGTGCTGGCGTCCGCCCCACCACTCGGTCCGGCCCTCCGCGTCACGGGGCAGGGTGTCCGGGTGGAGCCGGCCCATCCAGGGCGGCGGGGAGGCGGTCGGGGTGGCGAGGACCACACCGATGCCGTTCTCGTGCATCAGGTCCATCAGCCGGTCCAGCCAGCCGAAGTCCCGTTCTCCCGGGCGGGGTTCGAGCTTCGACCAGGAGAAGACGCCGAGGGTGACGGAGTTGACGCCGGCCTCCTTCATCAGGCGGACGTCCTCGTGCCAGATCTCCTCGGGCCACTGCTCGGGGTTGTAGTCGCCGCCGTAGAGGAGGCGGCCGCGGGTGGCGTCGCTCAGGTTCGGCATCAGGCGGGCTCCCCGTACTGGATGCCGCGCCCGTTGGTGGCGAGGTAGACCCGGCCGTACACGCGCGGGTCGCCGGTGATGGTCTCGCCGGTCCAGCCCCACTGGTGGTCGTCGTCGTTGACGCGCACCCAGGTCCTCGCCTCGTCGTCGGAGCGGTAGACGGCGGTGATCGCCCCGGTCGAGCCGACCTGGTAGATCGCCGGGTAGCCGGCGCCGTCGGCGGCCTTGCCGAAACCGAGGGTGTGGGAGGCCCGGCAGCTGTCGACCTTGGTGAAGGTGACGCCGCCGTCGGTGGAGCGGTACAGCCCGTTCCCCTTGGTGCTCAGCCACAGGTCGCCGGTGCGGCCGGGCGCCGAGACCAGCTTGAACTGGCTGTCGCCAAAGGGCAGCCCGGTCGCCCGGGCGGTGAAGGAACGGCCGCCGTCGGTGCTGGCGAGCAGCGTTCCCGTGTCGGTGTCGTACGCGTAGAAGAGCGTCGGGTCGACCGGGTCGGCGACCGGCGTGGCGCCCTTCGGGAAGGAGGCGATCTCGGACCAGGTGGTGCCGTTGTCCGCCGAGCGGTGGGCCGGGTACCTGGTGCCGTCCCAGTGCACGAAGGACCACAGGAGCACGCTGCCGTCGGCGTTGGCGGCGATCGGCCCCGGTGCGTCCTTGGCGATGGAGGGCTGGGCCGCGAAGGGCGCCCAGGTCCGCCCGCCGTCGTGGGAGAAGGCACCGTTGCCGTTCTCGCCCCAGCCCGCCCGGACGACGTACTCCGGTCTGCGCGCCGCCTGCGCGAGTCCCGTCGCCGATCCGAAGACGGGGTTCGTCGCCATGCCGTGCGCCGGGGACGAGGTGAGCCGCTCGTGGTACATCACGCCGATGTCCCGCGACCCGCTGATCAGGTGCGCCCTCCCGACCGGGGGCGAGACCAGCTGGGTCACGGACGCCTCCTCCAGGCCGCGGATCCGCGGGGCCCAGTGGCGCAGGTCGCGGGTGCCGTAGAGAGTGGCGCCGGTGCCGTACACGAGGTGCTCCGAGTCGTACGGGTCGAGGGCGAGCGCCTGGATCCACCAGCCGAACTTGGGCTCGTCCTCGCCCCACTTCAGGTACGGCGTCTCGGAGACGTCGAGCACGGCGGTGTCCTTCAGCGAGCGCCAGCTGCGGCCGCCGTCGGTGGACCGGTACAGCGTGTCGACCGCCGCCCAGCGGTTGTTGGTGGAGACGACGACGGTGCCGGGGCGGCGGGCGTCGACGGCGACCCCGCCGTAGCCGAAGGTGTCGGCGGAGCCCTCGCCGGTGGTCCCGCCGGGCTTCACCGGGGTGACCTCGGTCCACTCGTCGCCGCCGGTGCGCAGCTTGTGCACGCTGCCGTCGGACTGGCCGTTGGGGCCGGGCGCGTCGGCATAGGTCACGTACAACTCGCGGGTGTGCCGGTCGTAGGCGGCCCGGATCGGCACGCGCGCGGCGGTACCGGACGGCTGCCCGGGGACCGCCTCCCAGGCGGTGCCGTCGGACGTGCGGAAGAGGTTCGCACCGCCGCCGTCGCCCCAGCCGGCGTAGACGGTGCGCCCGGCGGCGATGAGGAGCGTGATGCCCTGGCCGGTGGCGGACGGGGTGGCCGGGAACCCGCTCACCGGCGCCCAGGTGGCGCCCCGGTCGGTGGACCTGAGCAGTCCGTCGTGCCGGGTGCCGAGCCACAGGGTGTCGCTGTCCCGGGGGTCGACGAGCAGCCGCTCACCGGCACCCCGGCCGTCCTCGTTGGCGCCGAGCTTCACGGTGAGGTCGGTGCGCCGCCAGGTGGCGCCGCGGTCGTCCGAGCTCAGGACGGCACCGTTGCTCCCCCACGCCTGGGCGTAGGTGCCGCAGGCCAGGTAGAGCCGGTCCGGGTGGGCGGGGTCGACCGCCATCGCCTCGACGCCGAGCAGGTTCCAGTCGTCCCACCCGATGTGGTCGAGCAACGGGATCCAGCGGTCGCGCCGGTCGTCCCAGCGGTAGGCGCCCCCGATGTCGGTCCGGGCGTAGGCGAGCCCGCGCACGGAGGGATGGAACAGCACACCGGTGATGAACCCGGTCCCGCCGATGACGACGTTGCGCCAGCGGTAGGAGGAGGACCCGGCGGCCTTCGCGTGACCGGCGAGAAGCGGAAGACTGGCGGCCGCGGCGGTCCCGGCAAGAACGGCACGCCGGCTGAGGGAGGACGCGAACATGACAGGATGACCTCGTAATCAGGGATGGGTGGAGAACCTGAGGGGCGCGGGGAACTGCGCGATCGACCACAGCGAACCGGCAGTCGAAGACCACGCGAGTTCCCCCACAGCTCAGGGCGCTAGCCCTTGACGGCCCCCGTGAGCATGCCCTTCTTGAAGTGCTTCTGGACGAACGGCGACAACACGGCCACCGGCAGCAACGCCATCACCATGACAGCCATCTGCACGGCGAGACCGGACAGCTCACCGGTCTTGATCGCCTGCCCCAGGCCGACCGGCGCCTCCTGCTTCTGCACGAGCTGGATCATGACGTTCTGCAGCGGCAGCATGTCCTGGTCGTTCAGGTACAGGGAGGCGTTGAACCAGGCGCTCCAGTAGCCGACGGCGTAGAACAGCGTGATCACCGCGACGACCGCGCGGGAGAGCGGCAGCACGATCTGCCGCAGGATGCGCAGGTCCCCGGCGCCGTCGATGCGGGCGCTGTCGATCAGCTCCTGCGAGATGCCCATGAAGAAGCCGCGCAGCACCAGGATGTTGAAGACACTGATCGCGCTGGGCAGGATCAGCGCGAGGTAGCTGTCCATCAGGCCCAGGGACTGCACCAGCAGGTAGGTGGGGATGAGGCCGGCGCTGAAGAACATCGTGGCCAGCAGCACCATGAGGAGCCAGCGGTGGCCGACGGAGCCGCTGCGGGACAGCCCGTAGGCGCACAGCACCGACACCGCCATCGAGAACACGGTGCCGACGAGGGTGACGCCGATGCTGACGAGCGCGGCCCGGGTGACCTGGCCGCCGCTGAGCAGCTCCTGGTAGGCGATGAAGGTGATGTCCGTCGGGATCATCACCAGCCCGCCGGCCTCGTCGATGGCCTTGCGGGTGGACAGGCTGGTGGCCACGACGATCCACAGCGGGAACAGGATGGCGAAGCAGGCGAGGAACAGGACAAGACCCTTGCCCGCGATCCCGGCCCGGCTGGGCTTCTCCTCCCACGCCGGCCGGGGCGGGGCCGCCCAGCGGCCGGGCGTGCGTACGGGCTTGTCGATGACGGCGGTCACTTCTTGTACACCCCCTGCTCGCCCATGAGATGGGCCACCTTGTTCGCTATCAGGACCAGGCCGAGACTGATGACGCCCTTGACCAGCCCCGCGGCGGCCGCGTAGCCGAAGTCCTGGTTGCGCACACCGTTCCACCACACGAAGGTGTCGAGGACCTCCGCGGCCCCCGGTCCGACGGCGTCACGTTGCAGCAGGATCTGTTCGAAGCCGACCGTCAGGGCGTCACCGACGCGCAGCACCAGCAGCAGGGCGATCACCGGGCGCAGCGCGGGCAGCGTGACGTGCCACATGCGGCGCCAGCGGTTCGCGCCGTCCATCGCGGCGGCCTCGTACAGGTCGGGGCTGACCGAGGCCAGCGCGGCGAGGAAGACGATGATCCCCCAGCCCGCGTCCTTCCACACGCTCTGCGCGGTGACCAGGAACTTGAAGGTCTCCGGGTCGGTCATGAGACCGAGCCCGTCGTACCCGTGGTCGCGCAGCAGCTGGGAGAGCAGTCCGGCGCCGCCGAACAGCTGCTGGAAGACGGCGATGACCAGCACCCACGAGAAGAAGTGCGGCAGGTAGAGGATGGCCTGCGAGATCGCCCGCACCCGGGGCCTGACCACGCTGTTGATGAGCAGCGCGAGCAGGATGGGGATCGGGAAGTACAGCACCAGCTGGAGGAAGAACAGCACCAGCGTGTTCCGCACCGAGTTCCAGAAGGCGGAGTCCTCGAAGATGCGCTGGAAGTTCTCCAGGCCCACCCACGGGCTGTGCAGCATGGAGACGACCCCGTTGTCACTGATGTAGGGGTCGTACTCCTGGAACGCGACGACGTTGCCGAGGATCGGCACGTAGTTGAAGAGCAGCACCAGCAGCACGGCCGGCAGCGTCATCAGCAGCAGGACGCGGTCGCGTCTGAACCTCAGCCGGAGGCTGAGCTTCCCGGCGGGTGGTTTCCCGGTGGCCCCGGCGGCGCCGCCGTGCGCCGCCGGGGTGTTCTCCTTCGCTTCGGCCTCGGTGTCGCTCCGAGGCACCGTGCTGTGGGACACGGCGGTTCTCCTTGCCTCGGTACCCGGTCAGCCGGCCGCCGAGCCGTTCTCGTCGAGGATCTTCTTGTACCAGTCGCGGAGCTCGTCCCCGCCCTTGCTCTTCCAGTCGGAGACGGCCCGCTGCACGTCGCTGATCTTCTTGCGGCCGCGGACGACGTCGTCCTCCAGCTGCTCGAAGTCGTTGGAGAGGTTGGTGTAGCGGGCGGGCTCGGTGATCTGCATGCCGTAGAAGGAGGGCTTCCTGGTGAAGGCGCCCATCCGCTGCTGCCACTCCACCTGGCCCTTGGCGACCTCGGGGAAGTCGGGGTGGGCGATGGTCGCGGCCGGGCTCGCGATCATCACGTAGGCGTTCATCACGTCGATGTTGCCCTGGTCGGTCTTGGTGGGCACGCCGTCCTTGACGGTGTAGTGGGTGCCCTCCACGCCGTAGTTGGTGGCCATGTACTCCTTGGTGCCGTACGGCGCGGCGGTGACGTTGGCGACGGCCAGCACGTCACGGATCACGGACTCGGACGCCTTCTTGTTGACGAAGGCGAAGATGCTCGCCGGGTTCTGCGCCCACAGCGTGGGGTCACCGCCGTCGTGCCCGAAGAAGTCCATGCCCCAGATCTTGAACTCGGGGTTCTGGGTGGCCTGTTCCGCGGTGCGGCTCCACCACTGCGACATGTCCTGGTTGTAGATCAGGAATTCACCGGCGGCGAACTTGGGCCCGGGGTCGCTGGCGTTGCTCTTGCCCAGCTCGGCGTCGGGGTGCACCACGCCGGCGGCGAACAGCTTGCGCGTCCACTCCAGGGCCTCGAGGTACTCCTCGGTCTCGATGCGGTAGACCAGCTTGCCGTCGGCCAGGTTCCAGCCGAGCGACTTCTCGTTGCCGGAGAGCACACCGAAGGCGTTGAAGGCGGTCCACTTCATGTCCAGGCAGGCCCAGCGCTTGGCCCTGGCGTTGGTGGCGTCCTTGGCCAGCTCCATGAACTCGTCGCACGAGCGGGGGACCTCGTAGCCCTCCTTCTCGAAGATGTCCTGGCGGTACAGCGGCACGATGCCGGACACGTACGAGGAGGGCATGGGCAGGCCGCGCAGCTTGCCGCCGAAGATGGACCGCTGCCAGGCGTCGGTGGGGATCGCCGCGAGGTTCGGGTAGTCCTTGACGGCGTCGCCGGACAGGTACGGGCCGAGGTCGGCGAACTTGCTGATGATGGCGCTGGGGATCTTGCCCGTCATGTTCCAGCCGGGCACGACCACCACGTCGGGCACCTCGCTGGAGGCGAGGACGGCGCCGAGCTTCTGGTCGTAGGTGTTGCCGTCCTGGTTCTGCCAGACCACGTCGACGCCGATGAGGTCGTTCATCGACCTGTAGTAGGCGTTGCCGCCCTTGGGCGGGGAGCCCCAGAACGGCGACATGACGGTGACCTTGCCGCCCTTGCCGAGCTTCTTCGGCACCGACGTCTTCAGGCCCGCCAGGTCGAGCTTGCCGGTGAAGCCGACCGCCGAACCGTTCTTGCTGGGGATGTCGGGCGTGACCACGTTGCTCGCCACGTACGCCGGGAGGATCTTCTTGGCGTCCTTGCCCGACGTGGTGCCGTCCCGCGAACCTCCGTCGGATCCACCGCACGCGGCGAGCAGCGGCATTCCTCCGGCCACCGCTGCGGTGGCGACCGCCGTGGAGGCGAGGAAGCTTCTCCGGCTCGGTCCGGAGGAGTTGGGGGCGGCGTTCGGCGTCATTGCGTCAACCCTTCATGGCGCACCAGGACACCCGGCGGTGGCCGTCGGCTGCGGTGTCTTCAGTGGAACTGGCTGAGCCGAAGCGGTGGTTCGGCGGAAGGTGCGCCGGAATGGCGGGCCTCGCAGTCGAAGCGCTTCGATGTTGCTGCGAGGTTAAGTGAACACCCAGGGGCACACAAGAGTCGCATCGAAGATTCCTCGGATGTATGCGCGATTGCGATGCAGGCGTCATGCCCATGGATCTTTCATGAGGCATCCGATCTGCTGTCCTCGGATCCCTTGACACCCACCCCCACCCCGAATGAGCATCGAAGCGCTTCGAAAGCGCCTCGTCGCTCCATCCCGAGGGGAACTCCACGTGACCGCACAAACGCCGCCTACGCCGCCTTTCCGCGATACGGCCCTGCCGTTCGCGAAGCGCATCGACGACCTTCTGTCGCGGCTCACCCTCGACGAGAAGATCGGATTTCTGCACCAGTTCGCGCCCGCCGTCGAGCGCCTGGGCGTCGCCGCCTTCCGCACCGGACAGGAGGCCCTGCACGGCGTCGCCTGGATGGGCCCTGCGACGGTGTTCCCGCAGGCCGTCGGCCTGGGCGCCACCTGGAACCAGGAGCTGGTGCGCCGGGTGGGCGAGGCGGTCTCCCGCGAGACCCGCGCGATGCGCACCCGCGACGACCGCGTCGGCCTCAACGTCTGGGCGCCGACCGTCAACCTGCTGCGCCACCCCCTGTGGGGCCGGGGCGAGGAGGGCTACTCGGAGGACCCGAAGCTCACCTCGGCGATCGCCACCGCCTACACCCAGGGCCTGCGCGGCGACCACCCGGCCTACTGGCGCACCGCCCCCGTCCTCAAGCACTGGCTGGCGCACAACAACGAGACGGAGCGCGACACCACCTCCAGCTCCGTCCGCCCGCGCGTGCTCCACGAGTACGATCTGCGTGCCTTCCGGGAGACGGTCGAGGCGGGCACGGTGGCCGGCGTGATGCCGGCGTACAACCTGGTCAACGGCCGCCCGAACCACGTGTCGCCGTATCTGCGCGAGCACCTGCGCGCCTGGACCGACGAGGACCTGCTGGTCTGCTCGGACGCCGGAGCGCCGTCCAACCTGGTCGACTCCGAGCACTACTTCGACACCCACGAGGAGGCCACCGCGGCGGCCCTGCGGGCCGGGGTCGACAGCTTCACCGACCACGGCACCGACAGCTCGACGATCATCGGACGTATCAGGGGCGCGCTGGAGCGGGGCCTGCTGACGGAGGCCGACGTCGACACGGCCGTACGCCGTCAGCTCTCGGTGCGGTTCCGGCTCGGCGAGTTCGACCCGGGCGCGGACCCGTACGCCGGGGAGCAGCCCTTCGACACCCCCGAGCACCGGGCGCTCGCCCGGGAGGCCGCCGAGCAGGCGATCGTCCTGCTGAAGAACGACGGCCCGCTGCCGCTCGCCCCGGACACCCGGATCGCGGTCGTCGGGCTGCTCGCCGACGAGTGCAAGCTCGACTGGTACAGCGGCAGCCTCATCCACCGCGTCACTCCCCTGGAGGGGCTCCACGAGCGCTTCGGCGCCGAGCGCGTGGAGTTCGCCGAGGGCGTGGACCGGGTGCTGCTGAAGACCTCCGCAGGTACGTTCCTGCACGTCCCGCCGGCCCCCGAGGCCGCCGAGACGGCGCGCGGCGCCGAGGGCGCCCTCGACCCGGCGCTGCTCGCGGGCCGCACCGACCTGCCGCCGCTCACCGCTCGGGCGGACGGTACCGAGCTCGCCCTGGCCGACTGGGGCGAGGGCGTGCTCACCCTGCGGGCGCCCGACGGCCGCTACCTCTCGGTCGCCGAGGACGGGTACGTGCGCGCCTCCGCCGACCAGCCGGGCGGCTGGGTCGTGCAGGAGACGTTCCGGCTGGAACCGCACGGGGACGGTCACCTCCTCAGGCACGTGGGGACGGGACGCCACGTGCAGGTCGCCGCCGACGGCGTGAAGGTTGCCGAGGAGGATCCCGAGGTCTTCGAGCTGGTCGTCGTCGAACGCGGGGCGGACGCGGTCACGCGCGCCGCGGCCGGCGCCGACGTGGTCGTGGTGGTCGCCGGCAACGATCCGCACATCAACGGGCGCGAGACCGAGGACCGTACGACGCTGCGGCTGCCCGCCCAGCAGGAGCTGCTGCTGCGCGCGGCCCGTGCCGCCAACCCGAACACGGTGCTGGTGCTGACCTCCGCCTACCCGTACGCGGTGGACGCGGCGGACCTCCCGGCGCTGCTGTGGACCGCGCACGGCGGACAGGCCGCGGGCACCGCGCTGGCCCGGGTGCTCGCCGGTGACGTCTCCCCCGCCGGCCGGCTGCCGCAGACCTGGTACGCCGACGACGCCGACCTGCCGGACCTCCTCGACTACGACGTGATCGGCGGCCGGCAGACCTACCTGTACTTCGAGGGCACGCCGCTGTTCCCCTTCGGGCACGGCCTGTCGTACGCGGGCTTCTCCTACGGGGAGCTGACGGCGGACGTCGTCGAGGCGGCGGTACACGTCTCCTTCACCGTCACCAACACCGGTGACGTCACCGCCGACGAGGTGCCCCAGCTCTACACCCGGGCCGTGGACCCCTCGGTCCCGCGTCCGCGCCGCGAGCTGCTGGCGCACCGGAGGGTGACGCTGGCGCCCGGGGAGTCGGCCGGGCTGTCCTTCGTGCTGCCGCTGTCCGTCTTCGCGTTCTGGGACGTGGCGGTGGGCCGGTGGCGGGTGGAGCCGGGGGCGTACGAGCTGCTGGCCGGGGCCTCCAGCGAGGACGTGCGCGCACGGGCCACCGTGACGCTGGACGGTGAGCCGGCCGCTCCGCGTGCCGTTCTCGAACACGGGCTGGGCGGTGCCGACTTCGACGAGCAGAGCGGCATCGAGATCGTCGACCGGACGAAGACGGCGGGCGACTCGGTCACCGCCGTGGCCGGCAAGGAGGGCGAGCTCCTCTTCCGGGGCTGCGACTTCGACGGCGGGGTGACGGAGGTGACCGTCGAGGTCTCCGGCGGGGGAACGGTCGAACTGTCCCTCGACGGCGGGCCGGCGCTCGCCGAGCTGTCGCCGGAAGCGCCCACGTCCGGCCCGTACGACTACACCACGCTCCGCGCGTCCTTCGCCGTCGTCGACGGTGTGCACGACGTGCGCCTGCGACTGCGCGGCCCGCTGCGGCTCGCGCACGTCGGCTTCTCCGGTTGAGGGTCCGGACGCGGCCGGCGCGATGAAGGGGCCCGGCACCGGTGGGAACCGGTGCCGGGTCCCTTTCCGTCGGGCGCGGACCTTCCCGGGGTGCCGCTTCAGGGGGGCGGTCCGTGAAGCAGTCCGGGAGACGGGCCGTGAAGTGGTCCGAGCCCCTGGAATCCGTCCTTCGGGAAGCCGTGCAGTCCCTATGATGCCGAGGTCAGTTTTAACGGAGGGGAGAGCGTTTTCATGTCCGGCACCAATCCCGCACCCGGTGGGTTCGGGCCGCCGTCCCAGCCCCCGCAGCAGCCGGGCCCCGGTTACGGCTATCCACAGTCCGGTCCGTCCTACGGCTACCCGACGGGCCCCGCTCCGCAGGGCATGCCCCCCGCGCCCTATCCGCAGACGCCCGGCTACGCGATGCCCGTGCAGCCGAACAACGGCATGGGGACCACCGGACTGGTGCTGGGCATCATCGGCCTGGTCTGCAGCCTCACCTTCTTCCTGTGGATCTTCGGCGTGATCCTGGGCATCCTGGCGATCGTCTTCGGCGCCGTCGGCCGGGGGAAGGCGAACCGCGGCGAGGCCACCAACAAGGGCTCGGCGACCGCCGGGCTCGTCTGCGGCATCGTGGCCACGGTGATCCTGCCGCTGCTCGGCATCCTGCTGTTCGCCAGTGTCATGGGAGGCATCGGCGCCGCGTCCTGAACGCTCGTCCTCCGCAGGGCCGGTCCGTTCGGACCGGCCCTGCGCCGTGTGCGAAGGCTCCCGTTCAGCCGGTCCGCAGTCGTCGCCGGACTTCCATCAGCGCGAATCCCAGCAGGTTCGGGCCCCGCCAGCGCTCCGGGTCACCCGCCCCCTCGTCGGAGGCCGCGAGGCCGATGCCCCACACCCGGTCCACCGGGCTCGCCTCGACCAGCACACGCTCGCCCGTGCCCAGCAGGAAACCCCGCAGGTCCGCGTGGGCCGCGAACTTGTGCACGCCGCCCTCGACGACGACGCCGAACCGCTCCCGCCGCCATGTCTCCTCGTCGAAGCCCCGCACCAGCCGCCCGGCCTTCTTCGCCTGCGAGGGATGTTCCGCGGCCAGCACCCGCCGCTCCCCCTCCACGTCACCGAACAGCCGGGCCTTGGCCGCCATCATCCAGTGCTCGGCCGTCGCGTACTCCACGCCGTCCACCGTGAACGGCGACGGCCACCACTGACTCAGACAGCTCGCCCCGATCCGGCCGTCGGGCAGCGGCCGGTGCCCCCAGAAGTGCAGGTACTTGACCCTCGTCCCGGCCCGCAGCGCCTCGGTCAGCTTCTCCCGTGAGTCCAACACCCCCGTGATCCTCTCCATGCACGTGATTCTGGCAGCGACCACCGACACCCCGTCCTGCCTTTTCCGCGGTCACTCGACACCCGGTCGACAGATTCCGTCGCGTAACCAAAAGGAAACAACGGAATCACTTGTTGGAGTCCCACCGCTCTGTCAGGATCGGCACTCAAATCGAGCTGGAGCCACGCCGCCCCCTCGGGGACACGGAGGAGAGCGACATGCACAACCCGGGCAGCACCTCCCCGGAACGATTTCCCGCCCGGGAACGGTTCGCGGACGGCGCGCAGTTCATCGCGGGCCGCCTGACGAAGGGCACCTCGGGCCGGACCCACGCGGTCGTCGACCCGGCCACCGGTACCGAGGTGTACACGTACGAACTCGCCGGCCCCGACGACGTCGACGCGGCCGTCGACGCCGCGCGGGAGGCGTTTCCGGCGTGGGCCGGTGCCACTCCCGGCGAGCGGTCCGACGCCCTGCACCGGTTCGCCGCCGTCGTCGCCGACCGCGCGGAGGACTTCGCCCGCGCGGAGTCACTGCAGTGCGGCAAACCCCTGAAGCTGAGCCGCGAGTTCGACGTCCCGGGCACGATCGACAACATCGCCTTCTTCGCCGGGGCCGCCCGCCACCTGACGGGCCAGTCGGCCGGCGAGTACTCCGGCGACCACACCTCCTACGTCCGCCGCGAGCCCATCGGTGTCGTGGGCTCCATCGCCCCCTGGAACTATCCCCTCCAGATGGCCGCCTGGAAGATCCTCCCGGCGGTCGCCGCGGGCAACACCGTCGTCCTCAAGCCGGCCGAGCTCACCCCGCTGACCTCGCTCCTCTTCGCCCAGGCCGCCACCGACTCCGGAATCCCGGACGGCGTGATCAATGTCGTCACCGGCACCGGCAAGGAGGCGGGCGAGCACCTGGTCGGCCACCCCGATGTGGCCATGACCTCCTTCACCGGTTCCACCGCCGTCGGCAAGCGGGTCGCCGAGATCGCCACCGCCACCGTCAAGCGCCTCCACCTGGAACTCGGCGGCAAGGCCCCCTTCGTCGTCTTCGACGACGCCGACCTCGACGCAGCCGTCCACGGCGCCGTGGCGGGCGCGCTGATCAACACCGGGCAGGACTGCACGGCCGCCACGCGCGCGTACGTGCAGCGCCCGCTCCACGAGGCGTTCGTCGAGCGCACCGCCGCCCTGATGGAGACCGTCCGGCTCGGCGACCCCTTCGCCCCCGGCACCGACCTCGGCCCGCTGATCTCGCACGCCCAGCGCGACCGCGTGGCCGGTTTCGTCGACCGGGCGCGCGCCTGTGCGCGCGTGGTGACCGGCGGCGAGGCACCCCTGGGCGAACTGCGGGACGGCGCGTACTATCGCCCCACGCTCATCGCCGACGCGGCGCAGGACAGCGAGGTCGTGCAGTCCGAGATCTTCGGTCCGGTGCTGGTCGTCCTGCCCTTCGACACCGACGACGAGGGCATCGCGCTGGCCAACGACACCCCGTACGGACTCGCCGCCTCCGCATGGAGCCGGGACGTGTACCGCGCGGGCCGCGCCACCCGCGAGATCAAGGCCGGGTGCGTGTGGATCAACGACCACATCCCGATCATCAGCGAGATGCCGCACGGCGGCTCCAAGGCGTCCGGCTTCGGCAAGGACATGTCCGCCTACTCGTTCGAGGAGTACACGCAGATCAAGCACGTCATGCTCGACAACACCGCGGTGGTCCGCAAGGACTGGCACCGCACCGTCTTCGGGGACCGATAGCAGCCAGGCCGCCCGACCCGCGGCCACCCTCCGAAAGGGCACCACGCGCATGGAGCAGTACGAGCCCGACCGCCTCTCACCGGCCCAGGTGGCCGCCGTGCGGCGCAGTTTCCGCACCGGCAGGGCGGCCCTGTCCCGCCGTTCCCTGCTGCGCGCCTCCGCGGGCGGCGCGCTCGCGGTCGGCGGACTCGGCGCGCTGAGCGGCTGCGGCATCCCCCCGGCCGGCAACACCCGGGGCGGCGTCTCGGCGGAGGACCACTCGAAGGAGGAGAAGTCCGTCAACTTCTCCAACTGGACCGAGTACATGGACGTCGACGACAGCGGGCGCGAACACCCCACGCTGGACGCGTTCACCAAGAGGACCGGCATCAAGGTCACGTACACCGAGGACATCAACGACAACACCGAGTTCTTCGGCAAGGTCAAGCCGCAGCTCGCCGCGGGCCAGGACACCGGCCGCGACATCATCGTCCTCACCGACTGGCTGGCCGCCCGCCTGATCCGCCTCGGCTGGGTCCAGAAGCTGGACCCGGCCAACCTCCCGAACGCCTTCACCAACCTGTCCGCCCAGTTCCGCAACCCCGACTGGGACCCGGGCCGCGCCTACTCCTACCCCTGGCAGGGCATCTCCACGGTCATCGCCTGCAACAAGAAGGCGCTCGACGGCGTCGAGGTGAGGACCTTCTCCGACCTGCTGGACAACCCGAGGCTCAAGGGCCGCGTCGGCCTCCTCACCGAGATGCGCGACACCGTCGGCATGACCCTGCTCGACATGGACAAGGACCCGGCGAAGTTCGCCGCCGACGACTACGACGCGGCGATCGCCCGGCTGCAGAAGGCCGTCGACAAGGGGCAGGTCCGCCGCTTCACCGGCAACGACTACACCGCCGACCTGGCCAAGGGCGACTTCGCCGCCTGTCTCGCCTGGGCCGGTGACGTCGTCCAGCTCAAGGCGGACAACCCGGACATCGAGTTCCTGATCCCGGACAGCGGCTACATGACGTCCAGCGACAACATGCTGATCCCCAACAAGGCCCGGCACAAGACCAACGCCGAGCGGCTGATCGACTACTACTTCGAGCCGCAGCCGGCCGCCGAGCTCGCCGCCTACATCAACTTCGTCTGTCCCGTCGACGGAGTGAAGGACGAGCTCGCGAAGATCGACGAGGACGCGGCGAACAACCCGCTGATCCTCCCCGACCAGGCCATGCAGGCCAAGTCCCGTGCCTTCCGCTCCCTGAGCGCCGAGGAAGAAACGGAATTCGAAGAGAAGTTCGCGAAGCTCACTGGGGCGTGACGAGATGAAGACGACCGAAGACACCACCACGGCCGGCCACGGCGGGGACGTCCGCCTCACCGGCATCGGCAAGACGTACGGCTCCTTCACCGCCGTACACCCCCTGGACCTGACCGTGCCGCAGGGCTCCTTCTTCGCCCTGCTCGGCGCGTCCGGCTGCGGCAAGACCACCACCCTGCGGATGATCGCGGGCCTGGAGGAGCCCACGAGCGGCACCGTCCACCTCGGCGACCAGGACGTCACCGCGCTCCCGCCGTACAAGCGGCCGGTGAACACGGTCTTCCAGTCCTACGCCCTCTTCCCGCACCTCGACATCTTCGAGAACGTCGCCTTCGGTCTGCGCCGGCGCGGCATCCGAAGCGTGAAGAAGCAGGTCGAGGAGATGCTGGAGCTGGTCCAGCTCGGCGAACAGGCCCGCAAGAAGCCGCACCAGCTCTCCGGCGGCCAGCAGCAGCGCGTCGCGGTGGCCCGCGCGCTGATCAACCACCCCAAGGTGCTGCTCCTCGACGAGCCGCTCGGCGCCCTCGACCTGAAGCTGCGCCGCCAGATGCAGCTGGAGCTCAAGCGCATCCAGACCGAGGTCGGCATCACCTTCGTCCATGTCACGCACGACCAGGAGGAGGCCATGACCATGGCCGACACGGTCGCCGTGATGAACGCGGGCCGCGTCGAACAGCTCGGCCCGCCCGCCGACCTCTACGAGAACCCGCGCACCACCTTCGTCGCCAACTTCCTCGGCACCTCCAACTTCATCGAGGCCGAGGTCGACACCAGGTCCGGCGACGAGATCGTCCTCAAGGCGGGCGGCGGCAAGCTGGTCCTGCCCGGGGCGCGCAACAGCGCACCCGCGACGACCGGCGGCAAGGTGCTGGTCGGGGTGCGCCCGGAGAAGATCTCCCTCACCCACGCCGACGACGCCGGCGGGATACCCGAGGGCCGCAACCGGATCACCGGCCGCATCGCCGGCGCCGGCTTCATCGGCGTCTCCACGCAGTTCGTCGTCGACAGCCCGGTCTGCGCCGGCTTCGAGGTCTACGTCCAGAACATCGACCGCGACACCCGGCTGGTGCCCGGCGCCGAGGTGGTCCTGCACTGGAACCCGGCGCACACCTTCGGCCTCGACGCGGCGCAGGACATCGACGCGGGCGTCGAGACCGTCGAGGAAGAGGCCGCCCGATGACGACGGTCACCGAGGCGCCACCCCTGGCGCCCGCCCCGCCAAAGACGGAACAACCGCGCAGGCGGGGCCGCTGGACCCCGTACTGGCTGCTGCTGCCCGGCCTGCTCTGGCTGTTCGTGTTCTTCGCGCTGCCGGTGATCTACCAGGCCTCCACGTCCGTGCAGACGGGCTCCCTGGAGGAGGGCTACGAGGTCACCTGGCACTTCGCCACCTACTGGGACGCGCTGTCCGAGTACTGGCCGCAGTTCGTGCGCTCGGTGCTCTACGCGGCCTCCGCGACCGTGCTGTGTCTGCTGCTCGGTTACCCGCTGGCGTATCTGATCGCCTTCCGCGCGGGACGCTGGCGCAACCTGATCATGATCCTGGTGATCGCGCCGTTCTTCACCAGCTTCCTGATCCGCACGCTCGCCTGGAAGACGATCCTCGCCGACGGCGGTCCGCTGGTCGGCGCCCTGGACACGCTGCACGTCCTGGACGTCACGGCCTGGCTCGGCTGGACCGTCGGCGACCGGGTGCTCGCCACGCCGCTCGCGGTGGTCTGCGGTCTGACGTACAACTTCCTGCCGTTCATGATCCTGCCGCTCTACACCTCGCTGGAGCGCATCGACCCCCGGCTGCACGAGGCGGCGAACGACCTGTACGCCAAGCCCTCGACCACCTTCCGCAAGGTCACCTTCCCGCTGTCGATGCCGGGCGTGGTCTCCGGCACGCTGCTGACCTTCATCCCCGCCACCGGCGACTACATCAACGCGGATCTGCTCGGCTCCACCGACACCCGCATGGCCGGCAACGTCATCCAGTCGCAGTTCCTGCGGATCCTCGACTATCCGACGGCCGCGGCACTCTCGTTCATCCTGATGGCCGCGGTCCTCCTCATGGTCACCCTCTACATCCGCAGGTCCGGGACGGAGGATCTGGTTTAAATGGCCGTCGTCAACTGGCTCAAGCGCCGTCTCGTCGTCATCGCGGGACTGCTGACCCTCGCGTATCTCCTCCTGCCGAACGTCGTCGTCACGGTGTTCTCCTTCAACCATCCGAAGGGCCGCTTCAATTACGCGTGGCAGGAGTTCTCCACGGAGGCGTGGCGTGATCCCTGCGGCGTCTCGGGGCTGTGCGGTTCGCTGGCCCTCAGCCTCCAGATCGCGCTGTGGGCGACGCTCGGCGCCACCCTCCTCGGCACGATGATCGCCTTCGCGCTGGTCCGCTACCGCTTCCGCGCCCGCTCCGCCGTGAACTCGCTGATCTTCCTGCCGATGGCGATGCCCGAGGTGGTCATGGCGGCCTCGCTGCTCACCCTGTTCCTCAACATGGGCGCCCAGCTGGGCTTCTGGACGATCCTGATCGCCCACATCATGTTCTGCCTCAGCTTCGTCGTGGTCGCCGTGAAGGCGCGCGTGATGTCGATGGACCCCCGGCTCGAGCAGGCCGCGCAGGACCTGTACGCCGGCCCGTTCCAGACGTTCGTCCGGGTCACGCTGCCGATCGCCGCCCCCGGGATCGCGGCGGGCGCGCTGCTCGCCTTCGCGCTCTCCTTCGACGATTTCATCATCACCAATTTCAACGCCGGCTCGACCGTCACCTTCCCGATGTTCGTCTGGGGATCGGCACAGCGCGGAACCCCGGTTCAGATCAATGTCATCGGTACGGCCATGTTCGTCATCGCCGTTCTCCTGGTCCTGGTCTCCATGGCCGTCGGCAACCGCCGCAACCGGCAGAAGGCGTAGAAACACCTCCGCAGTCCCCCGTAGGGAGTTGACATCATGGCCCCGAGCGCCATGAGCCGCTGGACGAAATCCCTTTCCGAGACCCGGCCGGTCTCCTACTGGCTGGACGACCCCGGCAGGCCCGGACCCGAGCCCGCCCTCACCGGCGCCGAGACCTGTGACCTGCTGGTCGTCGGCGGCGGCTACAGCGGACTGTGGACCGCGCTGATCGCCAAGGAGCGCGACCCCCAACGGGACGTCGTGCTGGTGGAGGGCCGCGAGGTGGGCTGGGCCGCCTCCGGCCGCAACGGCGGATTCTGCGCCGCCTCCCTCACCCACGGCCTGCCCAACGGCCTGACCCGCTGGCCGGACGAGATCCACACCCTTCAGCGGCTGGGCGCCCGCAACCTCGACGCCATCGAGGAGGCGGTCGCCCGCCACTCCATCGACTGCGACTTCGAACGCACCGGCGGGATCGACGTCGCCACCGAGCCGTACCAGGCGTGGGAACTCAAGGACCGGTACGAGGAGATCCGCGCCAAGGGCCTCGCCGACGGCATCGAGTACCTGGACGCCGAGGCCGTGCGGGACCAGGTGAACTCCCCGACCTTCGAGGCCGGCCTGTACGACCGCCGGGGCGTGGCCATGCTCCATCCGGCCAAGCTCGCCTGGGGGCTGAAGCGGGCCTGCCTCGACCTCGGCGTCCGCGTCCACGAGCACACCCCCGCCCTCACCCTGAAGCCGTACGGCGCCGGCATGACCGTACGCACCCCGTACGGGCGGATCCGTGCCCGCACGGTCGCGCTCGGCACCAACGTCTTCCCCAGCCTGGTCAGACGGGTCCGCTCCTACACCGTCCCGGTCTACGACTACGCCCTGATGACCGAGCCGCTCACCGCCGACCAACTGGCGTCGGTCGGCTGGAAGAACCGGCAGGGGCTCGGGGACAGTGCCAACCAGTTCCACTACTTCCGGCTGTCCGCCGACAACCGGATCCTGTGGGGCGGCTACGACGCGGTCTATCCCTACGGAGGCCGGGTGCGCGCCGAGTACGACGACCGGCCGGAGACCTACGCCAAGCTCGCCGACCACTTCTTCACCTGCTTCCCGCAGTTGGAGGGCGTCCGCTTCACCCACGCGTGGGGCGGCGCGATCGACACCTGCTCACGCTTCTCGGCGTTCTTCGGCACGGCCCACGCGGGGAGGGTGGCGTACGCGGCGGGCTACACGGGGCTCGGTGTCGGCGCCACCCGCTTCGGGGCCGAGGTGATGCTGGACCTGCTGGCGGGGGAACGGACCGAGCGCACGGAGCTGGAGATGGTGCGCAGGAAGCCGCTGCCGTTCCCGCCGGAGCCGTTCGCCTGGACCGGCATCGCCCTCACCAAGTGGTCCCTGGCCAGGGCGGACACACACGGCGGGCGCCGCAATCTGTGGCTGCGCACGATGGACCGGCTGGGTCTCGGTTTCGACAGCTGAGCCGGCGGACCGAGGCCGTCAGGCCGGTCAGCCGGTACCGGATCGGAGGCCCGGAGCCCCGGCGGACCTCCGGTGGCCGCCCCGGCCGACCAGCAGCCACAGGCCGATCAGCAGCACCGCGCCGAGGCACCAGCTGGCCGCCACGTCCAGCGGCCAGTGGTAGCCCCGGCGCACCAGCCCGAACGAGGCGCCGGCTACCAGGGCGGCGCAGGCCACGACGAGCGCGCGACGCACCGCCGGCGACCGCAGCAGCGGGAGGAGGAGCAGCGTCGCCGCGCCGTACGCCACGACGGCGGTGGCCGTGTGACCGGAGGGGTAGTAGCCGACCGCCGGGGGCACGGCCGGGGTGCCGGGGCGGTCGGTCCACTCCTTCAGGGGCGCGACCAGCGCCGGCACCAGCGCCATCGCCAGGACTCCGGCCGCGGGCGGCAGCCACCAGCGGTCCCTGCCCGTGGCACGCCCGCGCCGGGCGACGTACGCCAGCGCGATCACCAGGACCGGCACGGCGACCTGGACGTTGCCGAGGTCGGCGAGGAGTTCGGAGGCCCGGTCCGGATGGACCAGCTCCCGGCTCAGCCGCTCGTCGAGGCCCACCAGCGGACCGTCGGCGACGACCTGCCAGGTGATCAGCGCGAAGAGGAGAACGGGCGGTCCCAGCAGCAGCATGCTGCACAGCTTCGCAGGCGGGGGCCCGGCACACGCCGAAGGGCCAGTGCAAGGGGGGGTATGCACTGGCCCTTCGGGGAACGGCTTGCCGCGTGATGCGCCCGGACGGCCGTCCCGATCGGCAGGTCGCGCGCCCCGGGGGGTTTGGGGCGGGCGACCGTCCGATCGTGAGGAGACCCGAAGCCTTCCGGCCCCGGTTCGTGTGCGCGAGGGCACGACCAGGTCGAAGCTGGGGAGGCCCCGGCCTGAACCACCCACGGTTCCCCGTGGGCGGGGTGTATCTCTCATCCGCGGAGAAACCTACGGCAGGGGGTGGGCCCCGCGACAGGGCCGACGGGCTCCCGTCATCCACCCCGCACACGTTCTTCACACGCTCTGCCGCTCACCGGTTCCGGCGGCCGTTCCGGGCGGCTCACCTGCCCCGATGCCGGCTCAGATGCGCGCGAGCGCCTGCTCGATGATGTCCAGACCCTCGCCCAGCAGGTCCTCGCCGATGACCAGCGGGGGCAGGAAGCGCAGCACGTTGCCGTAGGTGCCACAGGTCAGGACCAGCAGGCCCTCCTGGTGGCAGGCCTTGGCCAGCGCGGCCGTCGCCCCGGGGTCCGGCTCCTTGGTGTCACGGTCCTTGACCAGCTCGATGGCGATCATCGCGCCCCGGCCGCGGACGTCGCCGATGATGTCGAACTTCTCGGCCATGGCGGTGAGGCGGGCCTTCATGACGGCCTCGATGTTCTTCGCCCTGGCGTTGAGGTCGAGCTCCTTCATCGTCTCGATCGCACCGAGCGCGCCCGCGCAGGCGACCGGGTTGCCGCCGTAGGTGCCGCCCAGGCCGCCCGAGTGGGCGGCGTCCATGATCTCCGCGCGGCCGGTGACGGCGGCCAGCGGCAGCCCGCCGGCGATGCCCTTCGCGGTGGTGATCAGGTCCGGAACGATGCCCTCGTCCTCGCAGGCGAACCACTGGCCGGTGCGGCAGAAGCCGGACTGGATCTCGTCGGCGACGAAGACGATGCCGTTGTCCTCGGCGAACTGGCTGATCGCGGGCAGGAAGCCCTTGGCCGGCTCGATGAAGCCGCCCTCGCCGAGCACCGGCTCGATGATGATCGCGGCCACGTTCTCGGCGCCGACCTGCTTGGAGATCTGGTCGATGGCCTGCGCGGCGGCCTCCGGGCCCGCGTTCTCCGGGCCGGTCGGCCAGCGGTAGCCGTAGGCGACCGGGACGCGGTACACCTCGGGCGCGAACGGTCCGAAGCCGTGCTTGTACGGCATGTTCTTCGCGGTCAGCGCCATGGTGAGGTTGGTACGGCCGTGGTAGCCGTGGTCGAAGACGACGACCGCCTGCCGCCTGGTGTACGCACGCGCGATCTTGACGGCGTTCTCGACGGCCTCGGCGCCGCTGTTGAACAGCGCCGACTTCTTGGCGTGGTCGCCCGGGGTCAGCTCGGCGAGCGCCTCGCAGACCTCCACGTAGCCCTCGTACGGCGTGACCATGAAGCAGGTGTGGGTGAAGTCGGCGAGCTGGGCGGAGGCGCGGCGGACGACGGCCTCGGCGGAGGCGCCGACGGAGGTCACGGCGATGCCGGAACCGAAGTCGATCAGCCGGTTGCCGTCGACGTCCTCGATGATGCCGCCGCCCGCGCGGGTGGTGAACACGGGCAGCACGGAGCCCACGCCCTGCGCGACCGCGGCCGTGCGGCGGGCCTGCAGCTCCTGCGACTTCGGTCCGGGGATGGCGGTGACGACGCGGCGCTCCTGCGGAAGTGCGGTCATGCGGGGCTCCTGGGGGGTGTTTCGGACGCTTGCGTTCTTTTCTCGCAGGCTAGGGCGGGGAGCGGGGGGTGGGCATGCTCCATGTGGGCGTTGTCCGAACGCCCGGCTTGTCCGCGGTGGACATAACCCGGTCGCGGGCAGTCGTGCCGCTGGGCGGGGCGCGTTTCACCTGCCGCGTTCGCGGGGTGCCACTGCGCCACCCGTGCCGCCCCGGGGGCACCTCCCAGGCCTTCAAGGCACTGGGGGAGGCACGACTGCCCGCGGTCAGGACCGTGTATGCGATGGACTGCGCCTGTCGGGGCGTTAGATTGACTCGCTGACGGCGGATGGAGCGGCAGCTCAGGGGGCAAGGGCGATGAACAGCGACGGTACCCAGGACGCGCGGGGCACACATGCGAACCCCGTGCCGCGCCCGGCGGGCCCACCGGACGTACCGACGGCTCCCCCACGCCCCACAAGGGCACCCGGCACGCCCCCGCCGCCCGACGGATCCGCGTTCCTCACCTGGCTCCGCACCCCCCGCCCCGAGGCCCTCCCCGGCGTGTGGCGGTTCGGGCACCGCCCCCGCCCGGAGGAGGAACCGGAGCGCGTCCCGGGACGCCAGCTGCTCAGCGGAGCCCTGATCGCGTTCCTCGTCGGCTGGCTCGTCTGGTCGCTCCTGTGGAACGGCTACCTCGGCGGCTGGTGGCTGCTGCCGCTCTACGCGATGATCCCCGACTCCTGGGCGGAGCCCCACAGCTTCGGCGCCGTCGTGGTCGTCTACGCCTACTACGTGCTGGTCGCCGGGATCATCATGGTCGGCGTGGGCCGCCTCGGCCGCTGGAGCGAGATCTGGCGCCGCTACGGCCCGCCCGCCTGGCGCCAAGGCCCCGTACGGGACCAGCACCCGCCCGCCCCCGAGGCCGACCCCGCCACCTGGCCCGCCCTGCGCGCCGCCGGTGCCGTGGACGCCGCCGAGCGGCTCGCCGCCGACGCCCGCGCCGGGCTGATGCGGGACGTCGACCACGCCCGCATCGCCCGTGCCTGGCAGGGCGTGCTGGGCGGCCGGCACAGCCTCGCCACCTTCACCGGAGCCGTGCTCACGGCCGGCGCCGCCGCCTGCGTCCACCCCTCCGGCGCGCGCGACCTGCCGGTCCGCCAGGCCCGTCACGACCTGCTGACGGGGCAGGTGCGGCTCGGTACGACCGCCGACGACCCCCGCAACCCCTACGGCTACCGCGGCACCGGCCTGGCCCTCGGCCCGGAACTCCTCGGCACCTCGCTCCTCGCCGTCGGGCCGGCCGGTTCCGGCAAGACCGGCGGTGTCGTCCGGCCACTCGCTGAGTCGCTGTGCCTGCACGCGCTGGCCGGGAAGGCCGCCGTGGTCGTGGTCGGCGCGGCGGGCGCGGGGCTCGGCGAGGCCGACGCGTACGACGTCGTCGTACGGATCGGCAGCCCCGACTCGGTCTACGACCTCGACCTGTACGGCGGCACCACCGACCCCGACGAGGCCGCGGCCGTCCTGGCCGAGGCGCTGGTGGGGGACCTGGCGGATCCGCACCCGGGCAGCGACAGCCGCCGTTCCACCACCGTCCTCGCCCAGCTCCTGGGCCCGTTCCGCGCGGTGCACGGGCGCTTCCCGACCGTCCCCGAGCTGCGGCAGCTCCTCGACGGCTCCCCCGGCCCGCTGGCCGATCTGCGCACCGGGCTCCAGGCCTCGGGCCAGGAGTCGCTGCTGCGCGAACTCGACGCCCGCGAGCGGCAGCTGGCCCACCCCGGCGATGTCGGCGGCGTCCTCGCCGACCGGGTGGCGCTGCTGGACCGGCCGGCCTTCGCGGGGTTCTTCGACACGTCCGGACAGTCCCGGCCGTTCTCGCTCAAGGCGCTGGACCACCCGGTGCGGGTGCGCGTCGACCTGCCCCAGCGCGGGCACGCGGACGCCTCGCGGATGCTGGCGCGGCTGGTCCTGGCCCAGTTCACGGCGAGCGTGACGGTGCGCGAGGACCGCTCGCTGTTCGCCTGCCTGGTACTGGACGACGCGACCGGCGTGGTCACCCCGGAGGCCGTGCGGGGCATCCAGCGGCTGCGGTCGGCCAACGCGGGCGCGGTGCTGACGCTGCGCACCCTGGACGACGTGCCCAGGCCGTTGCGCGGACCGCTGCTCGGGGCGACCGGATGCCGGATGGCGCTGGCCGGTGTCACCCCCTGGGACGGCCAGGACTTCGCCGAGGTGTGGGGCAAGGAATGGACCGAGGCCCGGGACGTCACCGACCGGCAGATCATCGCGGAGAGCCCTGCGGGCAAGGCGGTGCACGCGCTGCGGCGGGCCATCACCGGCAAGGCGCCGACCGCGCGGGCGGTCACCGTGCGGCAGGTCGAGCGGGAACGGTGGTCCGCCTCCGAGCTGGCGCACGCGGTGCCGGCCGGACACGCGGTGCTCTCGCTGACCGACGTCAAGGGCGAGCACGCGCCGCCGCTGCTGGTGGACCTGCGGGGGTGAGCTGTCCGGTCGGGCAGCCGGGGACCGTACAGTGAGGCAGAATCGGCACAGGCCGTTCATACGCGGCGGCCAAAAGATCACCGTGTTCTCACACACCCGACGCAGACCCGAAGGCTCAAGGCACCCATGCCCCCGACGCTCGCCTCGCTCGTCCACCACTCCGCGCTCAAACTGACCGTGCGCGCGGGCGAGGACCGCCTCGACGTGCCGGTCCGCTGGGCGCACGCCAGTGAGCTCGCCGACCCCGTGCCCTACATGGAGGGCGGGGAACTCCTGCTGATCACCGCGCTGAAACTCGACGCGGAGGACCGGGAGGCGATGCGCCGCTATGTGAGGCGGCTGGCGGGGGCGGGGGTCGTCGGTCTCGGCTTCGCCGTCGGCGTCCACTACGACGACATCCCCGACGCCCTCGTCGAGGCGGCCCGCGCGGAGGGCCTGCCGCTCCTGGAGGTACCGCGCCGCACCCCCTTCCTCGCCATCAGCAAGGCCGTGTCCGCCGCCATCGCCGCCGACCAGTACCGCGCGGTGACCGCGGGCTTCGCGGCCCAGCGGGAACTGACCAGACAGGCGCTGGCGGAAGGCCCCGAAGGGCTGCTGGCCGCACTCGCCGCCCAGGTCGACGGGTGGGCCGCGCTGTACGACGCCTCGGGCGCCGTCGTGGCCACGGCACCGGAATGGGCGGTGCGGCGCGCCGCGCGGCTCGTCCCGGATGTGACCCGGCTGCGGGAGCGGCCCGCGCCCGCCTCCTCGGTCGTGGCCGGCCCGGAGAACGAGGACCGGGTCGAACTGCACTCCCTCGGCACCGGCCGGCGCCCCCGCGCGGCGCTCGCCGTCGGCACGGCCGCCGCCCTGGGCACCGCCGAGCGGTACGCCGTCCACTCCGCGATCGCCCTGCTCACGCTGACCACGGAGCGCTCCCGCTCCCTGCACGCCGCCGAGCAGCGCATCGGCGGCGCCGTGCTGCGCATGCTGCTCGCCGGGGAGCCGGACCACGCCCGCGCGGTGGCCGGGGACCTGTACGGCGGCCTGCTCGACGCGCCCTTCCGGATCATCGTGGCCGCGGGGGGCGAGGCGAACGGTGACGCCCTCGGAGCCCTCGCCGAGGTCGCGGAGTCCGCCGCCGCCCGCTCCGGGGAGGTGGTCCTGGTCGTGCCGGAGGGGAACCGGCTGGTCGTACTGGCCTGCGACGGCGGCGCCGTCGTGGCCGCCTGCTGCGATCACGCCGCCGCGCGGGAGGCGGCCCGCAAGGCCGACGACGACGAGCTGGTCGCCGGACTGTCCGCACCGGCCGGACCGATCGCCGCGTCCGCCGCCTACAAGCAGGCCGAACAGGCACTTTCGGTGGCGCGGCGACGGGGGAGGGTGCTGGTGGAGCACGAGCACATGGCCGCCGGGTCGGTCCTGCCGCTGCTCGCCGACGACGCGGTCAGGGCGTTCGCCGACGGACTGCTGCGCGCCCTGCGCGAACACGACGCGACGGGCCGCGGCGACCTCGTCGCCTCCCTCCGCGCCTGGCTCTCCCGCCACGGCCAGTGGGACGCGGCGGCAGCCGACCTCGGAGTCCACCGCCACACCCTCCGCTACCGCATGCGCCGGGTGGAGGAAATCCTCGGCCGCTCCCTCGACGACCCGGACACCCGCATGGAGTTGTGGCTGGCCCTGAAGGCGACGACGTCCGAGTAGCGCCCCTACAGCCCGTCCGGCACTGTCAGCCCGTCCGGCGTTCGAGGACAAGGGGGGTCTGGGGGCGCAGCCCCCAGGGACGGGAAGGGAAGGGGCGGCGGGGGCGAGAACCCAAAAGCCCGCACCCCACCCCACCCCGCCAAACCGTAGAACCCGCACACCCCCACCACTACGACTCGGCCAACCCTCCCGCGACGACCCCGCCCCTACCGTGGACCCCACACCCCATGGACCACCCCCGACCGCGGAAGGGCCGGACCCCGCACATGACTTCCACCACCGCCTTCTGGCTCGCCGGCCGCCAGGCCACCGGCGAGACCGCCTTCGACGTCACCTCCCCCTGGGACGGCCGCACCGTCGGCACGGTGAGCGTCCCGACCGACGCCCAGATCGAAGACGCCGTCTCCGCCGCCCACGCCGTCCGCGAGGACTTCGCCGCCACTCCCGCCCACGTCCGTGCCGCCGCCCTCGACCACGTCAGCCGCCGTCTCGCCGAGCGCACCGAGGAGATCGCCCGCCTGATCTCCGCGGAGAACGGCAAGCCGGTCAAGTGGGCCCGCGGAGAGGTCGGCCGCGCGGTCTCCGTGTTCCGTTTCGCCGCCGAGGAGGCCCGCCGCTTCAACGGCGGCGAGGCCCAGCGCCTGGACACCGACGCCGGCGGCCAGGGCCGGCTCGCCTTCACCCGCCGCTTCCCCAAGGGCGTCGTCCTCGGCATCGCGCCGTTCAACTTCCCGCTGAACCTGTGTGCTCACAAGGTCGCCCCCGCGATCGCCGCGGGCGCGCCCATCATCCTCAAGCCCGCGCCCGCCACGCCCCTCTCCGGCCTGATCCTCGGTGAGCTGCTCGCCGAGACCGAGCTGCCCGCCGGTTCCTGGAGCGTCCTGCCGGTCCCCAACGACCGTATGCCCGCCCTGGTCCGGGACGAGCGGCTGCCGGTGATCTCCTTCACCGGCTCCGAGACGGTCGGCTACGCGATCATGGACTCGGTGCCGCGCAAGCACTGCACCCTGGAACTGGGCGGCAACGGCGCGGCCGTCGTCCTCGCCGACTTCGGACGCGACGAGGACCTGGACCGGGCCGCGCAGCGCATCGCGACCTTCTCCAACTACCAGGGCGGCCAGTCCTGCATCTCCGTGCAGCGCGTGATCGCCGACGCCTCCGTGTACGACCGTCTGCTGCCGCGCATCGTCGCCGCCGTCGAGGCGCAGGTCACCGGCGACCCGAACGACGACGCGACGGACGTCGGCCCGCTGGTCAGCGAGGCCGCCGCGCAGCGCGTGGAGTCCTGGGTCGACGAGGCCACCGCCGCGGGCGCCACGCTGCACACCGGCGGCAAGCGCGACGGCGCCTCCTACGCGCCGACCGTGCTCACCGACGTACCCGCCGAGGCGACGATCTCCCGCGAGGAGGTCTTCGGACCGGTGCTGACCGTACAGAAGGTGGACGGCGAGGCGGCGGCCTTCGCCGCCGTCAACGACTCCAAGTACGGCCTCCAGGCGGGTGTGTTCACGCACGACCTGCAGACCGCCTTCCGGGCCCACCGCGCCCTGGAGGTCGGCGGTGTGGTCATCGGTGACGTGCCCTCCTACCGCGCCGACCAGATGCCGTACGGCGGCGCCAAGCAGTCCGGTGTGGGCCGCGAGGGCGTGAAGTTCGCGATGGACGACTACACCTACGAGCGCGTGATGGTCCTGACGGGCCTCGCGCTCTGACCCGCCTCCGGCAGACCGACGGCCCGAGCCCGCTGTGCGGGGGCTCGGGCCGTCGGCGTATCCGGTCCGTGACGACCGGTCCGGTCAGCGGAGGGCGGGAGCGGTGACGACCGGGCGGTGGGCGCCGTAGTAGTCCTCGTCCTCCCAGCCGTCCTCCTCGCTGTTGATGGCGGCCACGACGCCGACCGCTATCAGGACGATCACGGCGATGCCGAGGATGAGGCCGATGATGCCCGTGATCAGGCCTGCCTGGGCCTGCCCGTGGTTGTCGGCCAGGCCCTGCTCGGCCTTCTGGCGGCCCTTGATGCCGAAGACGATGGCGAGGATGCCGAGGACGACGGAGACCACGCCGTACAGGCAGAACAGGCAGCAGGCCAGGATGCCGAGCACCAGGGCGGCGACGCCCATGCCGTTCTGCCGCTGCACCGGCATGCCGGGCCAGCCGTAGCCCGGCGGGTAGCCGGGGTATCCGTAGCCGCCGGGTGCGCCGGGGCCGGTGGGCGCGACGGGCGGCGGGGGCAGCGCGGAGCCCTGGGTGTCGTACGGCGCGCTGCCGCCCGGGGGCATGCCCCCGGCGGGCGGGACGAAGCCGGCGCCCGGCATCCCCACGACGGTGGGCTGGTCGTGCACGGACGGTGGCCGCGGCACGGACAGCCCGTCGGCGACGGTCGGCGTGGCCGGTGCCCCCGGCGGCCGGCCGGTGCCGGACGTGCGGCCCTTGTCCAGTGAGGTCCTGTCCTCCGGGGCTGCCCAGGGGTCGTCGGCGCCCGTGTCCCCGCCCGGCTGCGTCGCGTCCGTCATCTGGAGTTCCCCCTTGGCCCTCGATCGTCCGGCCATGCTACGGCTCCGCCGCCCCGCGCCGCCCCGCGCCCCCTCCCCGCGACCGCCTACGATGACCCCGAGTCACCGATCAGCCGATCATCCGCGTCCCGCCGCCCGTGCGGCCCGGGGACGCCGTTCCGGGGAGGAACCTTGACCGACCGTCTCGTCGAGCCGCGCGTCCCACGCGATCTGCACGCCTTCATCGCCGGGCTGCCGAAGGCCGAACTGCACGTGCACCACGTCGGGTCCGCCTCCCCCCGCATCGTCTCGGAGCTGGCCGCCCGCCACCCCGACTCCAAGGTCCCCACCGACCCCGAGGCCCTGGCCGACTACTTCACCTTCACGGACTTCGCCCACTTCATCGAGGTGTACCTGTCCGTCGTCGACCTGATCCGCACCCCCGAGGACGTACGGCTGCTGACCTACGAGGTGGCGCGCGAACTGGCCCGGCAGCAGGTGCGGTACGCCGAGCTGACCGTCACCCCGTTCTCCTCCACCCGGCGCGGGATCGACGAACGTGCCTTCATGGACGCGATCGAGGACGCCCGCAAGGCGGCCGAGACCGAGTTCGGGACCGTGCTGCGCTGGTGCTTCGACATCCCCGGCGAGGCCGGGCTGGAGTCCGCCGAGGAGACCCTGCGGCTCGCCACCGACGACCGGCTGCGTCCGGAGGGCCTGGTCTCCTTCGGTCTCGGCGGGCCCGAGATCGGCGTGCCCCGGCCGCAGTTCAAGCCGTACTTCGACCGCGCGATCGCCGCCGGGCTGCACTCCGTGCCGCACGCCGGCGAGACCACGGGGCCGGAGACGGTGTGGGACGCACTCAACGAACTGGGCGCCGAGCGCATCGGGCACGGCACCAGCTCCGCCCGCGACCCCAAGCTGCTCCAGCACCTGGCCGAGCGGCGCATCCCGCTGGAGGTGTGCCCCACCTCCAACATCGCCACCCGCGCGGTGACCGACCTCGACGAGCACCCCATCAAGGAGTTCACGCGGGCCGGCGTCCTGGTCACCGTCAACTCCGACGACCCGCCGATGTTCGGCACCGACCTCAACAACGAGTACGCGGTCGCCGCGCGGCTGCTGGAGCTCGACGAGCGGGGACTGGCCGGCCTGGCGAAGAACGCGGTCGAGGCGTCGTTCATGGACCCGGCGGGCAAGGCGCGGCTGGCCGCCGAGATCGACGCCTACACCTCGTCCTGGCTCGCCTCCTGACCACCCCGCGAAGGGCCGCCATGCAGAACGTGACCGCCGTGGCCCACCGCGGCGACCCCTACCGTGTCCGCGAGAACACCCTCGCCTCGCTGCGTTCCGCGCTCCACCGGGGCGCGGACGCGGTGGAGATCGACGTACGCCTCACCCGGGACGGCGTCCCGGTGCTGCTGCACGACGACACGCTGAAGCGGCTCTGGGGGCACGACCGTCCGCTGCTGTCGCTGTCGTGGGAGGAGGTGCGCGGGCTCACCGGCGACGGGGTGCCCACGCTCTCCGACGCGCTGGCGGCGACGGACGGCGGCCGGGTGATGATCGACCTGCCCGGCACGCCGGACGTCCGCGCGGTGCGCCGGGTCGTGGACACCGTGCGCGAGCGGGACGCCCAGGACCGCGTCTACTACTGCGCCGGCGCCCTCGCCATGCTCGCCGTACGGGCGGCGGACCCGTCCGCCGAGATCGCGCTCACGCGCACGACCCTGGCACCGGCCCGCGCCGGTCTGCTGGAGGCGATCCGGCCGCGCTGGCTGAACTACCGCTTCAGCCTGGTCGACCGCGCCCTGGCGGACCGTGTCCACCACGCCGGCTACCTGCTCTCCGTCTGGACCCCGGACACCCGCCGCTCCATGCGCCGCCTGCTGGCCCTGGGCGTCGACTCGATCACCACGAACCGCATCGACGTCCTGTGCACGCTGCGTGACACCGGAGGCCGGTCGGGGCGGCAGTCGCCTTAAGGGCAAACCCCCGACAACTCCCCTGCACGTTCAGGGGAGTTGGTCGGGGATGCGCCAGGGTGTGCACCCTCCCCGCTGACGATCCGGAGGTGGCCCGCACGGCCGGAGGATGATCGCGTCCCTCCGCCGAACTCCCCCGAGGAGCAACCGATGCGCCCTCGTCGTCGCACCACCCTTCTCGCCGCCTCCCTCGTCCTCACCCTGGGCGCGGGCCCGCTCGCCGCGCCCGCGTTCGCCTCCCCCGCCCCGTCGGCGCCCGTGTGCAGTGCCGCCCCGTCGGACAAGGCACTGTGCGAGGCGATCGGAGGGCTCCCCGACGAGAGCACCACGGCCGCGCTCGTCCGGCGGGGCGGTACCGAGGGTTCCTGGCGGGGCAGTTCGGGGGTGCGGGACCTGGAGAGCGGCCGGGCGGCCGACCCGGACGCGCGGTTCAGGGCCGGTTCGACGACCAAGGTGGTGACGGCCGCCGCCGTCCTCCGGCTCGCGGCCCAGGGCGAGGTCGACCTCGACGCGTCGATCGAGCGCTACCTGCCCGGCCTGCTAGGTCCCGACTTCGAAACGCCCGTCACCGTACGGAACCTGCTGAACCACACCAGCGGCATCCAGCCCGGCGTCAGCTGGGGGGACACCTTCGAGGAGCTGTACGCGCACCGCTACGACACGCTCACCCCGCGGCGGGTCGTGGAGACGGCGGTCGCGCAGGGACCGGCGTTCACCGCCGGTGATCAGCAGCAGTACCTCAACATCAACTACACGATCCTCGGCATGCTGATCGAGAAGGTGACCGGGCGGTCGTACGCCTCCGCGGCCACCCGGCTCGTGCTGCGTCCCGCCGGGATGCGGCACACGTACTTCCCCGGCACGGACCCCCGCATCCGGGGACCGCACCACCGCGGATACCAGACGGTCGAGCGACCGGACGGGACGACCCGGCTGATCGACGTCACCGAGTGGAACGTCGCCGACCGCTGGGCGGCCGGAGACATGATCTCGACCACCGCCGACCTGGAACGGCTCGTCACGGCCCTCTTCAGCGGGCAGATCGTGCCCGAACCGCAGTTGCGGGAGATGTTCACGGTCCCCACGACCATCAAGGACGCCGCCCACAGCGCGGGCCTGACCCGCCTGGAGCTCCAGGGCACGGTCTACTGGGGCAAGAGCGGCGCCCGCCCCGGCTACAGCACGATGATCGCCGCGACCGAGGACCTGAGCTTCACTCTCGTGTACTCGCTCTCCGACACCGATGCCAAGGACGAGACCTCGAACCCGGTCGCCGACCGGATCCGGGAGGCCGCCCTCAAGTAGCGAGCACCGGACCCGCGTCCGGCGTGAGCGCCTCCAGCCGCTTGATCTTCCGGCGTACGGCGTACAGCGGGATCACGCCGAACACACCGAACGCCATGTCGATGACGCTCCACCAGAAGGGAATGCCGCGGATCGGGCCGCAGATCAGCGCGAGCGGGATGATGCCGACGCAGGCGATCATGCCGAACTCGACGACCCAGATGTTGCGGACGGGGTCGCGGTAGGGGCCGTAGAAGGCGACGGCGATCACGAGGTGCGCGAAGGCGAGCCAGTCGGTGCCGTAGAGGAGGAAGGGGTACTCGGCGTCGGCGGTGTCGAGCCCCTGGCGCACGCGCTCGATCCAGTCCATGAGGGCGGGGAGGTGCTCCGGTGCCGACAGGGACCGGAGCAGGTCCTCGGTCCAGCGCAGTTCGTGCACCAGCGGAAAGGCCGTGGCGCCGCTGAGCACCAGGCAGACGACGAAGAAGGCCAGCCAGGCGCGAATGCCCTTGAGCAGGGCGGCTCTGTCGCTCATGGCAGGAGCGTACGCCGATAATTGAACATGTTCAAAAAAGAATCGTCCCCTGGAGACACGTCGGCCCCGGACGGTGGTTCACCGTCCGGGGGCGCCCGTTACACCGCAATCAACGGAAGGGCGGCTAAACGTTGTTGTAGTGGCGGGTG
>NZ_JBHYVC010000067.1:0-31928 GCF_042749965.1 Streptomyces sp. NPDC059454
AGTCCCGGCGGTCACCGGGAACTGCGCCACGGCGCCCGTTCGTTGTGGGGGTGGCGGGCCGCGTCAGCGGGCGGCGCCTCCGTCGGCGTTGGGGCCGGCGTAGTCCTCACCGTAGGCGCCCTTGGCGGGGCGGCGGCGGCGCATGGGCGGCTCGACGCCGTCGGCGAGGCGGCGGGCGGTGAGCAGGAAGCCGGTGTGGCCGATCATCCGGTGGTCCGGGCGGACGGCCAGGCCCTCGATGTGCCAGTTGCGGATCATCGTCTCCCACGAGGTCGGCTCGTTGAAGCAGCCGATCTCGCGGATGGACTCGACGGTCCGGGCGAGCTGGGTGGTGGTGGCGACGTAGCAGCACAGGATGCCGCCGGGGACGAGCGCCTTGGAGACGGCCTCCAGGCACTCCCAGGGGGCGAGCATGTCGAGGATGACGCGGTCGACGTCGGTGTCGGACAGGTTGTCCTGGAGGTCGCCGACGGTGAGCTGCCAGGCGGGGTGCGGGCCGCCGAAGTAGCGCTCGACGTTCTGCCGGGCGATGTCGGCGAAGTCCTCGCGGCGCTCGTAGGAGTGCAGCATGCCCTGGTCGCCGATGGCGCGCAGCAGGAAGCTGCTGAGCGAGCCGGAGCCGACGCCGGCCTCGACGACGCGCGCGCCGGGGAAGATGTCGGCGAAGGCGAGGATCTGCCCCGCGTCCTTGGGGTAGACGACGGCCGCCCCGCGGGGCATGGACAGGACGTAGTCGGGGAGCAGGGGGCGCAGCGCGAGGTAGGCGACGTTCCCGGTGGTGCGGACAACGCTGCCCTCGGGAGCGCCGATCAGTTCGTCGTGGGGGAAGGAACCCTTGTGGGTGTGAAAGTTCTTCCCGGCCTCGAGCGTGAACGTGTAGTGGCGGCCCTTGGGGTCGGTCAGCTGAACCTGGTCCCCGACCTTGAAGGGCCCGCGCCTGCGGGCGGCACCGGTCGGTTCGGACATGTGAACAGCCTACCCGTCCCGGGAGGGGCCGCCGACCACGGCCGGGTGCGGGCGGGAGGTTCAGCTGGGCCGCGCCATCGCCTTCACGAAGGCGCGCTCGACGTCGGCCGCGGACAGGACGCCGTAGATCTCGCCGGTGTCCTCGACCACCAGGTACTCGGTGGCCGGGGTGGCGCGCAGGGCGTCCAGGAGGTCCTCTCCGGCGAGCTCGGCGGAGACGTGCATGCCGTCGGTGATGTCCTGGGCGAGTCCGCCGACCGGCACCCAGGGGCGGCGGTGTTCGGGTACGCCGACGATGGCGGCCTCGCGGACCAGGGAGAGGGGGACGCCGTCGGGGTCGACGACGACCAGGGCGCGGGCGCCGGCGGCGTTGGCCCGGCGCAGGGCCTCGGAGAGGGGCGTGTCGGTCTCGACGGGCACCGCGCGGCGGGTGAGGTTGCGGGCACGCAGCTCGGGGAGGTGTTCGCGCAGTCGGGCCATGCGCAGGCTGTTGCCGGCGCCGGTCCAGATGATCGCGGCGAGGATGGCGGCGAGCAGGGCGTCCAGGACGGTGTCCATGCCCACGTTGTCCACCGCGTCGGAGCCGAGGGCGCCGGACTGGGTGAGCAGCGGGAGGCCGATCAGGACGGCGACGGCGAGGGCGCGGCCGACCCAGGCGGCGGCGATGGTGCCGGTCATGGGCTTGCCGCTGATCGCCCAGACGACGGCGCGGAGCATGCGGCCGCCGTCCAGGGGGAGGCCGGGCAGGAGGTTGAAGACGGCCACGATGAGGTTGGAGACCATCAGGCCGGCCAGCAGGACGCCGGGGACGCTGCTGGGGTCGACGGCCAGCAGCCCGAGGTAGAAAAGGCCGGACAGGACGAGGGAGAGCAGGGGGCCGACGAAGGCCAGCACGAACTCGCGTCCGGGGGTCTCGGCCTCCTTCTCGATCTCGGAGACGCCGCCGAAGAACTGGAGCTGGATGCGGCGCACCGGGAGTTTGAAGCGGAGGGCGGCGAGGGTGTGGGCGAGCTCGTGGACCAGGACGGAGGCGTAGAAGGCGACCGCGAAGAACAGGGAGACGAGGTAGCTGGCGGCGCCGAGCTCGGGCAGCACGCGGTCGATCTGTCCGCCGAACACCCAGGTGATGAGGATGGCGACGAGGAACCAGCTGGGCGCCACGTACACGGGCACGCCGAACGGGCGCCCCATGAGCAGCCCGCCCCGCTGCTGCTCCTGCGGCCGCTGCGGCGGCGCCTGCCCGGCACCGGAGTGCGCGAGCGGGTGTGCCCCGCCGGTGCCGCCGGCCCGCGGGGTCCCCCGCTCGTCATCGGGCCCGCCCGATGACGCGGGAGGCTCGCCGGGTCCGGCGCCCGGGGGCCTGAGCTCTGCGGGGGCCCGGCCGTCGACCGCGTCGCCGGGACGACGGCCGCCCCGCTCGTCACCGGACGGCCCGGCTGCCGGTGCCTGGGCACCCGTACGGGTGCCGTCGGCGGCGGTACCGCCGGGACGACGGCCGCCCCACTCCTCACCGGGTCCGTCGGCGGACGCGGGAGGCTCGCCGGGTCCGGCGTCCGGAGTCCGAGGAGCCGGCCGGTGGGAGGCGGAGGGGTGCCCCGGATCGGGGGCCGGGGGCCGGGGTTGCGCGGGGGCGCCGTCGGGCCGGTCGGCGGCGGGCTCGTCCGCGGGGCCGTTGGTGGGGTGGCCGGGCTCGGGGGTGATCGGGGGCCGAGGGCCCGTGTGGTCGGGCGACTCGTCGTTGCCGGGTCGCGGCTGTCCGCGCCCGCCGCTTACGTCCACCGGTGTCCCCTCGTTCGCTGCGTCTCCCGCGCCTGCCGGACGGGAGGGTCTCGTGTCGATGGTATGCGGCCTGCGCCGCGCGTTCCGCCCCGGCACCCTGTCCCTTCCCCTCCTTCCCCTTCCCTTCCCACCGTCACGCGCAGCACCTGCGGCCGGTGGGGGGTCGGGGCCACGCCGGGGGTGTCCGTCCTCGGACCGGCGCGCGATCGGACCGCCGGAGGGGACGCGGGGGCGCCGGCCACTGCGGCCGCCCCCGCCCCACCCCTTCCGCTCCGTCGGCGGCGCACGCTCTGTCAGTGCCGGGCCGTAAGGTCTGTGGCATGGAGACGAACACCGAGGGCGAGGAGCGGGCCGGCGGCAGCCCGGTCACCGTGGGCGTACGAGCGGACACGGCCGCCATACCGCCCGCATCGCTGTCCCCTTCGCGTGCGAGTGACTTCATGCAGTGCCCGCTGCTGTACCGGTTCCGGGTCATCGACCGGCTGCCGGAGAAGCCGAGCGAGGCGGCGACCAGGGGCACCCTGGTGCACGCGGTACTGGAGCGCCTCTTCGACGCCCCGGCCGCCGACCGCACCGCGCCCCGGGCGAAGTCGCTGGTCCCGGGTCAGTGGGACCGACTGCGCGAGACCCGGCCGGAGGTCATGGAGCTGTTCGCCGACGATCCGGAGGGCGAGCGGCTGGCGCGCTGGCTGGCGGAGGCGGAGCGGCTGGTCGAGCGGTGGTTCTCGCTGGAGGATCCGAGCCGGCTGGAGCCCGCCGAGCGGGAGCTGTTCGTCGAGGCGGAGCTGGACTCCGGGCTGAGACTGCGCGGCATCATCGACCGGGTGGACGTCGCGCCGACCGGTGAGGTGCGGATCGTCGACTACAAGACGGGCAAGGCGCCCCGGCCGGAGTACGCCGAGGGCGCGCTGTTCCAGATGAAGTTCTACGCCCTGGTGGTGTGGCGGCTGAAGAAGGTGATCCCGCGCCGGCTCCAGCTGGTGTACCTCGGCAGTGGTGACGTGCTGACCTACGACCCCGTGCTCGCGGATCTGGAGCGGGTGGAGCGCAAGCTGCTCGCGCTGTGGGACGCGATCCGGCTGGCGACCGAGACGGGTGTCTGGCGCCCGCGTCCCACGAAGCTGTGCGGCTGGTGCGACCACCAGGCGCACTGCCCGGAGTTCGGCGGCACTCCCCCGCCGTACCCCCTCCCGGTGAGGGCGCCCGAGTCCGGCGGGGCCCAACAGGGCAGAATGGGGCCGGACTAGCGAAGGAGACTCAGGTGGCCATCCGCGTCCTACTGGTCGACGACCAGCCGCTGTTGCGTACCGGGTTCCGGATGATTCTGGAGGCCGAGCAGGACATCGCGGTCGTCGGCGAGGCCGGAGACGGCCTCCAGGCCCTGGACCAGGTGCGGGCGCTGCAGCCCGATGTGGTGCTGATGGACATCCGCATGCCGCGGATGGACGGGGTGGAGGCGACCCGGCAGATCACCGGGCCCGAGCGGGACGGGCCGGCGAAGGTGCTGGTGCTGACGACGTTCGATCTCGACGAGTACGTGGTGGAGGCCCTGCGGGCGGGGGCCAGCGGCTTCTTGTTGAAGGACGCCCCGGCCAACGAGCTGGTGCAGGCGATCCGGGTGGTGGCCGCCGGGGAGGCGCTGCTCGCGCCGAGCATCACGCGCCGGCTGCTGGACAAGTACGCCACGCATCTGCCGTCCGGTGACGAGCCGGTGCCGAACACGCTGCACACACTGACCGAGCGTGAGGTCGAGGTGCTGAAGCTGGTGGCGCGCGGACTGTCCAACGCGGAGATCGCCGCCGATCTGTTCGTCAGCGAGACCACCGTCAAGACGCACGTCGGCCATGTCCTGACCAAGCTGGGGCTGCGCGACCGGGTGCAGGCGGCGGTGTACGCCTACGAGAGCGGGCTGGTGCGCCCCGGCGCGCAGTAGCGCGACAGCCGCGATACGGCGAGGGCGCCCTCCTTGACGGGGAGGGCGCCCTCGCCGTATCGGTACGGCGTCAGCCCTCGCTCAGCTCCCAGAACCGGAACACGGTCGAGGCGTCGAGACAGCACCGCGATGTCCTTCTCGTACTGGGCGAAGGGGACGGACTCGACGTCGGCGTCGAACAGGCCGCCGGCGTCGAGCCGTCCGGCGATCGCCTTCAGTTCCTGGTCGGTGGCCGGGCCGTAGCGGGACGGGGTGGACCACAGGGTCAGCTCCGCCTTGCCGGTGATGCCCTCCTCCAGCGCCGCGGCGGCCTCGGCCTTGGAGGGGCGGGCGCCGCAGATGTCGAAGAAGGCGGTGTGGTGGCCGGCGATGCCGGCCGGGACGATCGAGCACAGCGGGCCGGCCGTGCCCTGGTGGACGTCCCGGACGAGGGCGTCACGGTCGATCGGATGGGCGATGGCCCGGCGCACTCCGCGCCTTCCGACGACCGGGTCGTCCCTGGTGAAGACCAGGTGCTGGACCTCGGCGCTGCTGCCCTCGACGACCTCGGTGCCGCCGGTGCCGTCCTCGGCCCGCTCGATGTCGTTGATGGCCTCGGCGGTGAGGCCGCGGTAGGCGATGTCGGCCTCGGCGTCCTGTACGGCCTTCTTCAGGGCGTTCTGGTCACCGTGGAAGAACTCCGGGGTCACGCCGGAGTTCTTGGTCTCGGCGGTGCCCTTGTCGTGCTCGTTGACGGAGAAGACGGCGCGGTCGTTGGCGAACGAGTCCAGCTCGTACGGGCCGGAGCCGACCGCCTCCCCGTCCTCGCGCAGTCCCCCGGCGTCGTACTCGCGGTGGTCGACGAGGGAACCGGCGCCGGACGCGATCTTGCTGGGGAAGGTGGCGTCGGGTGTGTTGAGCTCGAAGACGACCGTCTTCTCGTCGGGGTGCTGACCTCTTCCACCGGGGGGAACATGACCGCGGGCCCGTCGGGGTCGTTGATCTTCAGCACGCGGTCGAAGGAGAACTTCACGTCCTTCGAGGTGAGCGGGTCACCGTTGCTGGACTTCAGTCCGTCCCGCGGCGTGCAGCTGCAGACGGTGGTGCCGGCGTCCGCGAAGCCGCAGCTCTCGGCGGCGTCCGGCGGCGGCTCGGTGGCTCCCTCGAGGAAGCCGAGCAGCGACTTGGAAGACGTTGCTGAACAACAGCCAGGAGGCGGGGTCGGTGGACAGGACGTCGTCGGACACATCCCCACCACGACGTCGCAGCCGTCGGCCCCCGTGTCGCCGCCCTCGGCACCACAGCCGGTCAACAGGCCGGAGGCCAGCCCCGCCACGATGGGCAGGACTGGCCACGGGTGACGCGCATTCACGTGCTGTGCTTTGTCGTTCTTACTGCCCGGACCGCGCCACCGGTCCGGGCTCGTGCGGTTTCGTCACTCGGTGACGCCGCGCCCGAGCTCCCACAGCTGGAGAGTCGAGGAGGAGTTGAGCGCGTAGGCGGTGCCGGTGACGCCGTCGCGGGCGGCGACGTACTGCTTACCCTGCCACAGCGGGATCACCGGGACCTCGTCGGCGACGATGTCCTGGATCTCCGAGAGGCTGTCGGAGGCGGACAGCCGGTCGGCCTGGCGGCGCGACTCGGGGATCAGCTCCTTGATGATCTTGGTGTTGGCGTAGGGCGAGCTGAGGAAGTTGTCCTCGCCGAGGAAGGGGGCGGTGAAGGCGTCGGCGTCCGGGTAGTCGGGGAACCAACCCATGCCGTAGACGTCGTACTTCTCGTTCTGAGCGGCGGTCTTGAACTTGTTCCAGGTCTCGCTCTTGATGTCGGTCTCGAACAGACCGCTGTCGTTGAGCTGCTTGCTCAGCTGCTCGAACTCCGCCTTGGCGGCGGGGCCGTAGTGGTCGTGCGTGTAGTGCAGCGTCAGCTTCACCGGGGTGCTGACGCCGGCCTCCTCCAGCAGTTCGCGGGCCTTGGCCACGTTCGGGTCGCCGTACTTGTTGAAGAACGCGTTGGTGTGACCGGTGACGCCGGCGGGGACCAGCGAGAACAGCGGCTCGGCCTGGGAGCCGTAGACGTTGCCGACCAGCTCGCTGCGGTTGATGACCCGGGCCATCGCCTGACGGACGGCCTTGTCCTTCACCGTGGGGGCCTCGGTGTTGAACGCCAGGTACCGGATCTCCAGACCGGGCGACTCGACCAGCTCGATCTCGTCGTCGGTGGCGGTGCCGAGCTCCTGGATCTGCTCCGGCGACATGGTGCGGGTCGCCATGTCGATGTCGCCCTTCTCCAGCGCCTCGCCCATGGCTTCGGCACTGTCGTAGGAGACCATCTCGACCTTGTCGTTGTTCACCTCCAGCGCGCCCTTGTAGGAGGGGTTCTTGGTGAAGGTGGCACTGACCATCGTGCCGTCCTCGACCTTGCCCTCGAGGGTGTACGGGCCGGAGGCGTCGATCTCGAAGCCCTCGCGCAGCTTGCCCTTGTCGTAGTCGTCCGGGTTGACGATGCCCGCGACCGGGGTGGACAGCTTGTACGGGAAGGTGGCGTCGGCGCTCTTGAGGTGGAAGATCACCTCGCGGTCGCCCTGCGTCTCGACCGTGTCGATGGTGGACAGCAGCGCGAACACGCCGCTGTCGCCCTTGATGGCGAGGGCGCGCTCGATGGAGAACTTCACGTCCTCCGCGGTGATCGCGTCGCCGTTCGAGAACTTCAGGCCGTCACGCAGGGTGCAGCTGTAGCGCTCATTGCCGGCGTCGGTGAATCCGCACGACTCGGCGGCCTCGGGCACCGGCTCGCCGTCACCCCGCGGCTGGACCATCAGGGTCTGCACGGTCTGCCGCAGGATGTTCCAGGTACCGACGTCATAGGACCAGGCCGGGTCGAGGGGCGCGGGGCCGTCCTCCTTGGATGCGGTGAACCGGTCCGTGGTGCCCACGACGATCGCGTCGCCGTCTCCACTCCCGCCCTCGGTGTCGCCGCAGGCGGCGAGCACCGGCGCGAGGAGGCCCATCGCGGCCGCCAGCACCAAAGTCTTGCGGTTCATGCTCGAGTTTCTCCAGGACTGTCGACTCCGTGTATCCGGCATGCGGGGGTTGTTGCAGCGGATCACAGGGATGGGGGCGAGGTTCTCGCGATGACATTAGTCCGCGCCCGCAGGAGGGTTCGCAGCCGCCGGAGTTGAGGGCACATCACGCAGTGAAACCAGGTGTGAACGCACCGGTAAAGGCGACCCGGGAAGGATTGGCGCAGCTTCCTACGAATCGGGACACAAGGGTGCACCAGCAACCTCCGAAATGGTGCGCAAGGCACAGGCAGACATCGTTGTCGACCCCCCTTCATGTGGTGAACCTCACATGCGAAAACGGGCTCGACGGCGCCGGAATTCGGCCACCGGCAAGCGGGCCGAATTCTTTCGTGCGCATGCGCCGGGCCTGTGAAGCCGAGTGGCGGGAATTCCGGCGGTAACACCGCTGCGCTGGGTGAACGCCTAGCGCATTTCCGTCATCACACCGCGCAGGAATGTCAGGTCCACGGCTTCCAGGGAGGGGACGACCGTCCGCCGGGCGGCCGGGGTGATCGGGCCCACCGAGGGCACCACGACGACCTGGCAGCCCGCCGCCTCGGCGGCGGCGACACCGGTCACGGTGTCCTCGACGACGGCGCACCGTACGGGGTCCACACCGAGCCCGGCGGCGGCCGCGAGATACGGGTCGGGGTGCGGCTTGGTGCGCGGTACCTCGTCGCCGGCGACCGACAGCGCGAAGTGCTGCGGGCCCAGCGTGGTCAGCACCCGGTCGATGATGCGCCGGTGGGAGGCGGAGACGAGCGCCGTGGGGATCTCGTACTCGGACAGTTCGGCGAGCAGTCGCGCGGCGCCCGGCATCAGCGGCAGGGCATGGTCGATACGGTCCTCGAAGCCGTCGTTGAGCAGCACCGTCAGCTCGGGGAGGCCGATGTCGGCACCGGTGGCCTCGATGAGGAACCCCGCGCTGCGGGTCATGGGGCCGCCGACCACGACATGGCGCCAGGAGTCGTCGAGGGTGTGACCGAGGGAGGCGAAGACCTCGACCTCGACGTCCCACCAGAAGCCCTCGGTGTCCACCAGGGTGCCGTCCATGTCGAGGAGCACGGCCTGCAGGGCCGAACCCTCGGCCGTCCGGGTTCCGAACGCGGGGACCGTACTGGTCATCCACGTACCTCCTTCACAGGGACGACCAGGCCGGTTCCCCCCGGGGGGAACCGGCCTGCGATGGACCGACCAGTGTACGTCGTGCGGGCCGCGAACGCCCGGTGCGGCCGGCGGGGCCTCAGCGGGCGTTGAAGTACTTGGCCTCCGGGTGGTGGATGACGATGGCGTCCGTGGACTGCTCGGGGTGCAGCTGGAACTCCTCGGAGAGCCGCACGCCGATGCGCTCGGGTTCGAGCAGGGCGGCGATCTTGGCGCGGTCCTCCAGGTCGGGGCAGGCGCCGTAGCCGAGGGAGAAGCGGGCGCCCCGGTACTTCAGGGCGAACATGTCCTCCATCGCGGCCGGGTCCTCGCCCGCGAAGCCGAGCTCGGAGCGCACGCGCGCGTGCCAGTACTCGGCGAGGGCCTCCGCCAGCTGCACGGAGAGCCCGTGCAGCTCCAGGTAGTCGCGGTAGGCGTTGGCCTCGAACATCCGGGCGGTCTCTTCGCCGATCCTCGATCCGACGGTGACCACCTGGAAGCCGACCACGTCGGTCTCGCCGGACTCCTCCGGGCGGAAGAAGTCCGCCAGGCACAGCCGGCGGCCGCGGCGCTGGCGCGGGAAGGTGAAACGGGTGCGCTCGTTGCCCTGCTCGTCCAGGATGATCAGGTCGTCGTCCTTGGAGACGCACGGGAAGTAGCCGTAGACCACGGCCGCCTCCAGCAGGTTCTCCGTCTGGAGCCGGTCGAGCAGTCCGCGCAGCCTGGGCCGGCCCTCGGTCTCGGCCAGCTCCTCGTAGGTCGGCCCGTCGCCGGTACGGGCCTGCTTCAGGCCCCACTGGCCCTTGAACAGGGCGCCCTCGTCGAGCCAGCTCGCGTACTCCTTGAGCTGGATGCCCTTGATCACGCGGGTGCCCCGGAAGGGCGGGGTGGGGACCGGGTTGTCGGTGGCGACGTCGGAGCGGACGTGCCCCTCCTCGGGCCGCTCCTCGATCTCCACGGTGGCCGCGCGGACCCGGCGCTGCCTCAGTTCGGGCAGCTGGGCGCCGGGCACACCGCGCTTGATGCCGATGAGGGCGTCCATCAGGCGCAGGCCCTCGAAGGCGTCGCGGGCGTAGCGGACCTCGCCCTGGTAGATCTCGTGCAGGTCCTGCTCGACGTAGGCGCGGGTGAGGGCGGCGCCGCCGAGGATCACCGGGTAGTCGGTGGCCAGGCCGCGCTGGTTGAGCTCCTCCAGGTTCTCCTTCATGATCACCGTGGACTTCACCAGCAGCCCGGACATGCCGATGACGTCGGCCTTGTGCTCGTCGGCGGCGTCCAGGATCGCGGAGACCGGCTGCTTGATGCCCAGGTTGACGACGTTGTAGCCGTTGTTCGACAGGATGATGTCGACCAGGTTCTTGCCGATGTCGTGCACGTCGCCGCGAACGGTGGCCAGCACGATGGTGCCCTTGCCCGCCTCGTCGGTCTTGTCCATGTACGGCTCGAGGTGCGCGACGGCCGTCTTCATCACCTCGGCGGACTGGAGCACGAACGGCAGCTGCATCTGGCCGGAGCCGAACAGCTCACCGACGACCTTCATGCCGTCCAGGAGGGTGTCGTTGACGATGTCGAGGGCCTTGCGGGTGCCCAGGGCCTCGTCCAGGTCGGCCTCCAGGCCGTTCTTCTCGCCGTCGATGATGCGGCGCTTGAGGCGCTCCTCCAGGGGCAGCGCGGCCAGTTCCTCGGCCTTGCCCGCCTTGAGGGACTTGGCGGTGGCGCCCTCGAAGAGCTGCATGAGCTTCTGGAGCGGGTCGTAGCCCTCGGCACGACGGTCGTGGATGAGGTCCAGAGCCGTCCGGACCTCTTCCTCGCTGAAGCGGGCGATGGGCAGGATCTTCGACGCGTGGACGATCGCCGAGTCCAGGCCGGCCTTGACGCACTCGTCGAGGAAGACCGAGTTCAGCAGGATGCGGGCGGCCGGGTTGAGGCCGAAGGAGATGTTCGACAGGCCGAGGGTGGTCTGCACCCGCGGGTGGCGCTCCTTCAGCCGGCGGATGCCCTCGATGGTGGCCAGGCCGTCCTTGCGGGACTCCTCCTGGCCGGTACAGATGGTGAAGGTCAGACAGTCGACGAGGATGTCCTCCTCACGGATGCCCCAGTTGCCGGTCAGGTCGTCGATCAGCCGCTCGGCGATCTCGACCTTCTTCTCGGCGGTGCGGGCCTGGCCCTCCTCGTCGATGGTGAGCGCGATGAGGGCGGCGCCGTGCTCCTTGGCGAGCTGGGTGACCTTGGCGAAGCGGGACTCGGGGCCGGCGCCGTCCTCGTAGTTCACCGAGTTGATCACCGCACGGCCGCCGAGCTTCTCCAGCCCGGCCCGGATGACGTCGACCTCGGTGGAGTCCAGGACGATGGGCAGGGTGGAGGCGGTGGCGAAACGTCCGGCCAGTTCCTCCATGTCGGCGACGCCGTCACGGCCCACGTAGTCCACGCACAGGTCCAGCATGTGCGCGCCCTCGCGGATCTGCTCGCGGGCCATCTCCACGCAGTTGTCCCAGCGTCCCTCGAGCATCGCCTCGCGGAACTTCTTCGACCCGTTGGCGTTCGTCCGCTCACCGATCGCCAGGTAGGAGGTGTCCTGGCGGAAGGGGACGGTCTGGTAGAGGGAGGCCGCACCGGGCTCCGGGCGCGGGTCGCGCTCGGCCGGGGCGAGGTCGCGCACGCGCTCCACGAGCTGCCGCAGGTGCTCGGGCGTGGTGCCGCAGCAGCCGCCCACCAGGGACAGGCCGTAGTCGCGTACGAAGTTCTCCTGGGCGTCCGCGAGCTCTCCCGGGGACAGCGGGTAGCGGGCGCCGTCCTTGGTGAGTTCCGGCAGGCCGGCGTTGGGCATGCAGGACAGCCGGACGCGGGAGTGGCGGGCCAGGTGGCGCAGGTGCTCGCTCATCTCGGCCGGTCCTGTGGCGCAGTTCAGGCCGATCAGGTCGATGCCCAGCGGTTCCAGCGCGGTGAGCGCGGCACCGATCTCGGAGCCGAGCAGCATGGTGCCGGTGGTCTCGACCGTGACCGACACGATCAGCGGGACCTCGAACCCGGCGGTCTCCATCGCGCGGCGGGCGGCGATCACGGAGGCCTTGGTCTGCAGCAGGTCCTGGGTCGTCTCCACCAGCAGCGCGTCCGCGCCGCCCGCGAGCAGGCCCTCGGCGTTCTGCTGGTAGGCGTCCCGGATGGCGGCGAAAGTGGTGTGGCCGAGGGTGGGCAGCTTGGTGCCGGGGCCCATCGAGCCCAGCACCCAGCGGATACGGCCGTCCCGCGCGGCGTACTCGTCGGCCGTCTCGCGGGCGATGCGGGCGCCCGCCTCGGACAGCTCGACGACGCGCTCCGGGATGTCGTACTCGCCCAGGGCGGTGAGGTTGGCGCCGAAGGTGTTCGTCTCGACGCAGTCGACCCCGGCGCCGAAGTACTCGGAGTGGACCGAACGGACGATGTCCGGGCGCGTCAGGTTCAGGATCTCGTTGCAGCCCTCGAGGTTCTGGAAGTCCTCGAGCGTGGGGTCCTGGGCCTGGAGCATGGTGCCCATGGCTCCGTCGGCGACCACCACCCGGGTGGCGAGCGCCTCGCGGAGGGCGGACACACGGGTCCGGCTGTCGGCGGAAGGGGTCTGCGGCAACGAGGCCATGAAAGGGGCTCCCTCAGGGTGCGACGGCTGTCGGCTTTGCGGCTGCCCGGGAATCCCCTCACGGAGCGTCCCCGGCTGGGCGCACCTCGCCAGGGTATCCGGGACCGTCCCCTGATGTTCAGGGAGTCCACGGGGCGGACGATGATGGCCGACGGCCGACGTACGGAGTACGAGTGGGGGAACCGATCACGACCGATCATTGGCGAGAGGTCGGCATCGACCGGTAGTGTTCGGCATTGCCGAACAGCGGCAGCGGCGCGTCGCGGGTCGACGGCCGAAGGGGACGGAGGCAGTACGGCGATGGCACGGAACATCCAGTCGCTCGAACGGGCGGCAGCGATGCTGCGGCTGCTCGCGGGCGGCGAGCGACGGCTCGGCCTGTCGGACATCGCCTCGTCACTGGGCCTCGCCAAGGGCACCGCCCACGGCATCCTGCGCACCCTCCAGCAGGAGGGATTCGTCGAGCAGGACGACGCCTCCGGGCGCTATCAGCTGGGCGCCGAGCTGCTGCGTCTGGGCACCACCTATCTCGACGTGCACGAGCTGCGGGCGCGCGCCCTGGTGTGGACGGACGACCTGGCCCGCTCCAGCGGCGAGAGCGTCTACCTCGGTGTGCTGCACCAGCGGGGCGTGCTGATCGTGCACCACGTCTTCCGGCCGGACGACAGCCGGCAGGTGCTGGAGATAGGGGCCATGCAGCCGCTGCACTCCACGGCGCTGGGCAAGGTGCTGTCGGCCTACGACCCGGTGGCCCACAGCGAGGCCCTGGAGGCCGACCGCAAGGCCTTCACCGACCGCACGGTGTGCGACCCGGACGGCTTCGAACACATCCTCGACCTCACCCGCGCGCGTGGCTACGCGGCGGACGTGGAGGAGACCTGGGAGGGCGTCGCCGCCGTCGCCGCCCCCATCCACGACCGGCGGCGCATGCCGGTGGGCGCGGTGGGCATCACGGGGGCGGTGGAGCGGCTGCGCCGGGACGGGGAGCTGCGGCACGAGCTGATCGCCGCGGTACGGGACTGCGCCCGCGCGGTGTCGCGGGACCTGGGCGCCGGACGGTTCTGAGCGGAACACGAAGACGACCGGGACGCCGTACGGCGTCCCGGTCACAGCCGTGCCCCGGGGCGGACATACCGGGTGCGAGGCGGCACAACCGCCGCGAAGATCGACAACTCGGGGCGATCGATAACGATCGCGTTTTCGATAACCAAACTCTTGACGCCCACGAGGCGTCGGGAAAGACTCCCGTCCATCGGTCGGCATTGTCGAACACCTACCGGCAATACGCGCTAGAGTGTGACAACGCCAAGGGCCGGCATCGCTCTCACCCCTGAGGGCGCCAATCCCCGGCGGGACCCGGGGGTCGGCTTCCCTGGACGAAGGACAAAGGAGTCGCGGGTGTCCAGCTCCGACATCTTCATCGGCGAGACCATCGGTACCGCCATACTCATCCTGCTCGGCGGCGGCGTCTGTGCCGCCGTGACCCTGAAGGCCTCCAAGGCCCGTAACGCCGGCTGGCTCGCCATCGCCTTCGGGTGGGGCTTCGCCGTCATGACGGCCGTCTACATCGCCGGGCCGCTCTCCGGCGCCCACCTCAACCCGGCCGTCACCGTGGCGCTCGCCGTCAAGGACGGCGACTGGAGCAACGTTCCGGTCTACTTCGCCGGAGAGTTCCTCGGCGCGATGATCGGTGCGGCTCTGGTCTGGGTGGCCTACTACGGCCAGTTCCTGGCCCACCTCACCGACAAGGAGATCGTCGGCGGTCCGGGCGCGCAGACCACCGCCGCCAAGGCGGTCGAGGCGCGGGAGAAGGGCGCGGGCCCGGTGCTCGGCGTCTTCTCCACCGGCCCGGAGATCCGCAACCCGGTGCAGAACCTCGCCACGGAGATCATCGGCACCGTCGTGCTGCTGCTGGCCGTGCTCACCCAGGGCCTGAACGACGCGGGCAACGGCCTGGGCGTGCTGGGCGGCCTGATCACGGCGCTCGTCGTCGTCTCCATCGGCCTGTCGCTGGGCGGCCCGACCGGGTACGCCATCAACCCGGCCCGTGACCTCGGTCCGCGCATCGTGCACGCGCTGCTGCCGCTGCCCAACAAGGGCGGTTCCGACTGGTCCTACGCCTGGGTCCCGGTGGTCGGTCCGCTGATCGGCGGCGCCCTCGCGGCCGGTATCTACAACGTCGCCTTCGCCTAGGTGACCAGATCGCCGTCAACGGCGAATGTTGTAGCAGCGCCGTACGTACAGCCCCGTAACCAAGGAACTCCCAGGAGCACACAGTGACCGACGCCCACACCGCCGGCCCGTTCATCGCCGCCATCGACCAGGGCACGACCTCCTCCCGCTGCATCGTCTTCGACCGCGACGGGCGCATCGTCTCCGTCGACCAGAAGGAGCACGGGCAGATCTTCCCCAAGCCCGGCTGGGTCGAGCACGACGCCACCGAGATCTGGACCAACGTCCAGGAGGTCGTCGCCGGGGCCATCGAGAAGGCCGGCATCACCCGCGACGACATCAAGGCCATCGGCATCACCAACCAGCGCGAGACCACCGTGCTGTGGGACAGGAACACCGGTGAGCCGGTCCACAACGCCATCGTCTGGCAGGACACCCGCACCGACGCCCTGTGCCGCGAGCTCGGCCGCAACGTCGGCCAGGACCGCTTCCGCCGCGAGACCGGCCTTCCGCTGGCCTCCTACTTCGCCGGTCCCAAGGCCCGCTGGCTGCTCGACAACGTCGACGGCCTCAAGGAGCGCGCCGAGGCGGGCGACATCCTCTTCGGCACCATGGACACCTGGGTCATCTGGAACCTGACCGGCGGTGTGAACGGCGGCCGGCACGTCACCGACGTCACCAACGCGTCCCGCACGATGCTGATGAACCTGCACACCATGCAGTGGGACGAGAAGATCGCCGAGTCCATCGGCGTCCCGCTGGCCATGCTGCCCGAGATCCGCTCCTCCGCCGAGGTCTACGGCGAGATCACCGGCGGCAGGCTGGGCGAGCTGCTCGGCGGCATCCCGGTCGCCTCCGCGCTCGGCGACCAGCAGGCGGCCCTGTTCGGCCAGACCTGCTTCGCCGAGGGCGAGACCAAGTCGACGTACGGCACCGGCACCTTCATGGTGATGAACACCGGCGACAAGATCATCAACTCCTACAGCGGCCTGCTGACCACGGTCGGCTATCAGATCGGCGACCAGAAGCCGGTCTACGCCCTGGAGGGCTCGATCGCCGTCACCGGCTCGCTGGTGCAGTGGATGCGCGACCAGATGGGCCTGATCTCCACCGCCGCCGAGATCGAGACCCTCGCCCTGTCGGTCGAGGACAACGGCGGCGCCTACTTCGTGCCGGCCTTCTCCGGCCTGTTCGCCCCGTACTGGCGCTCCGACGCCCGCGGTGTGATCGCCGGCCTGACCCGGTACGTCACCAAGGCGCACCTCGCGCGCGCCGTGCTGGAGGCCACCGCCTGGCAGACGCGGGAGATCGCGGACGCCATGACCAAGGACTCCGGCGTGGAGCTGACCGCCCTCAAGGTCGACGGCGGCATGACCTCCAACAACCTGCTGATGCAGACGCTCTCGGACTTCCTGGACGCCCCCGTGGTGCGCCCGATGGTCGCCGAGACCACCTGCCTCGGCGCCGCCTACGCCGCCGGCCTCGCCGTCGGCTTCTGGAACAGCACCGACGACCTGCGCGCCAACTGGCGGCGGGCCGCCGAGTGGACCCCCCGCATGGACGCGGACACCCGCGACCGTGAGTACAAGAGCTGGCTCAAGGCCGTCGAGCGGACCATGGGCTGGCTCGAGGACGAGGAGTAAGAACCGCCATGACCACCCAGTCCACCCTGCAGACCGTGCCTGCCCTGGGGACGCACCCGGCGTCCGGCTCGAACCCGAGCCGCGCCGAGACCCGGGAGCAGCTCTCCAAGGCGTCGTACGACCTCCTCGTGATCGGCGGCGGCATCCTGGGCATCTCCACCGCCTGGCACGCCGCGCAGTCCGGCCTCAGGGTGGCCCTGGTGGACGCCGGTGACTTCGCCGGCGCCACCTCCTCCGCCTCCTCCAAGCTGCTCCACGGCGGTCTGCGCTACCTGCAGACCGGCGCGGTGAAGCTGGTCGCGGAGAACCACTTCGAGCGCCGTGCGGTCTCCCGCCAGGTGGCCCCCCACCTGGCGAACCCGCTCACGTTCTACCTCCCCGTGTACAAGGGCGGGCCGCACGGCGCGGCGAAGCTCGGGGCCGGCGTCTTCGCGTACTCGGCGCTGTCCGCCTTCGGCGACGGCGTCGGCCACCTGCTCTCCCCGGCCAAGGCCGCGCAGGACGTGCCGGAGCTGCGCACCGAGAACCTCAAGGCCGTGGCCGTGTACGGCGACGACCAGATGAACGACGCGCGCATGGCGCTGATGACGGTCCGCGCGGCGGCCGAGTCGGGCGCCGTCGTCCTCAACCACGCCGAGGTGACGGGCCTGCGCTTCACCAAGGGCCGGGTCACCGGCGCCGAGCTGCGCGACCGGCTCTCGGGCGACGAGTTCGGGGTGAACGCCCGGCTCGTGCTGAACGCAACCGGCCCGTGGGTCGACCACCTGCGCCGCATGGAGGACCCGGACGCCGCGCCGTCCATCCGTCTGTCGAAGGGCGCGCACCTGGTCCTGAAGCGGACCTCCCCGTGGAAGGCCGCGCTGGCCACGCCGATCGACAAGTACCGGATCACCTTCGCCCTCCCCTGGGAGGACATGCTGCTGCTCGGCACGACCGACGAGGAGTTCGAGGGCGACCCGGCGGACGTCGCGGTCACGGAGAAGGACACCGCGCAGATACTCGACGAGGCCGCGTTCTCCATCCGCGACCAGCAGCTCGACCGTGACCTGATCACGTACGCCTTCGCCGGTCTGCGGGTGCTGCCGGGCGGCCCCGGGGACACGGCCAAGGCCAAGCGGGAGACCGTCGTCACCGAGGGCCGGGGCGGGATGCTGTCCGTCGCGGGCGGCAAGTGGACCACCTTCCGCCACATCGGCCGCACGGTGATGCAGAAGCTCCAGGCGCTGCCCGGTCACCCGCTGGGCGAGGACTTCGAGCCGATCGCCTCGCTGCCGAAGAAGCTGCCGCTGCCGGGCGTGGCCAACCCCCGCGCGGTGGCCCACCGGCTGCTGGTCGACGGCCCGGCGCCCGGCCCGCGCATGGCGGCGGACACCGCAAGGCACCTGGCCACCCACTACGGTTCGCTGGCCTTCGACATCGCCCGGCTGGCCAACGACGACCCGGCGCTCGCCCGGCGCGTCCACCCGGACGCCCCGGAGATCTGGGCGCAGGTCGTCTGGGCCCGTGACCACGAGTGGGCCGAGACCGCGGACGACGTGCTGCGCCGCCGCACCACCCTGACGATCCGGGGCCTGGCCACGGACGAGGTCCGCGCGAACGTCCAGGAGCTGCTCGACAAGAAGTGACCGGCACTCCCCGGCTCCCCCGCACGGGAGCCGGCGTACGGGTCAGGGGCGACTCCGCGCCGACGGAGCCGCCCCTGACCCGTACATAATGGGCTGGATACATCGGAGGTCTGGTCCGCAGGGAGGCGCGGTATGGCAGTGACCGACGAGGCGATCGAGAAGATCAAGGGAATGATCGTCTCGGGCGCGCTGCGTCCCGGCGCCCGGCTGCCCAAGGAGAGCGAGCTCGCGGCCGGGCTGGGGCTGTCCCGCAACTCGCTGCGCGAGGCGGTGCGCGCCCTGTCGCTGATCCGCATCCTGGACGTACGGCAGGGCGACGGCACCTACGTCACCAGTCTCGACCCGCAACTCCTGCTGGAGGCACTGAGTTTCGTCGTCGACTTCCACCGCGACGACACGGTCCTGGAGTTCCTCGCCGTACGCCGCATCCTGGAGCCGGCCGCGACGGCCCTCGCGGCCACCCGGATCGGCGAGGAGCAACTGGACGCGCTGTCGGAGCAGTTGGACAGGCTCGGCGACGAGCCGTCGGTGGAGGACCTGGTCGCCGCCGACCTGGAGTTCCACCGGGGCATCGTGCGCGGCTCCGGCAACTCCGTGCTGTGCTCCCTGCTCGACGGTCTGTCCGGCCCCACCACCCGGGCCCGGATCTGGCGCGGGCTCACCCAGGAGGACGCGGTCGGCCGCACCCTGCGCGAGCACCGGGCCATCCTCGCCGCCCTGCGGGACCGGGACGCGGAGGCGGCGCGGTCCTGGGCGACGGTGCACATCGCGAGCGTGGAGCAGTGGCTGCGGTCCACGCTGTGAACGTCTCCTTCCGCCCCGGGGCTCCCGGATCGCCGGCGGGTGTTTCCCGGTGCCCGACGGGGCAGTGATGGGGGCACTCCCCCTGCGAGGGGGCTGCGGGCGCCCCGTGAGCACGCCGTAAGGTTGGGGCGTACGCGAGGGAACGTCGGAAGGAGGCGCTGGGTGATCGAGCTCGAGGGGGTTCCCGAGCTGGTCGACCCGGTCATGGTGGCCGCGTTCGAGGGCTGGAACGATGCCGGTGACGCCGCCTCCACCGCGGTCGCGCACCTGGACAGGGAGTGGAAGGGCGAGGTGTTCGCGGCGCTGGACGCCGAGGACTACTACGACTTCCAGGTGAACCGCCCCACGGTGTTCATGGAGGACGGCGTCCGCAAGATCACCTGGCCGACGACGCGGCTGTCGGTGGTCCGGGTCGGCGGCGAGAAGCCGCGCGACCTGGTACTGGTCCGCGGCATCGAACCGTCCATGCGGTGGCGTTCGTTCTGCAACGAGATCCTCGGCTTCGCGCACGAGCTCGGCGTGGAGCTGGTGGTCGTGCTGGGCGCGCTGCTCGGTGACACCCCGCACACCCGTCCGGTCCCGGTCAGCGGGACCACGTCCGACCCGGACCTGGCCCGCCGCATGGACCTGGAGGAGACCAAGTACGAGGGCCCCACGGGCATCGTCGGCATCCTCCAGGAGGCGTGCGCGCACGCGGGCGTGCCCGCGGTGTCGCTGTGGGCGGCGGTTCCGCACTACGTCTCGCAGCCGCCCAACCCGAAGGCCACGCTGGCCCTCCTCAACCGCCTGGAGGACCTGATCGACGTGCGGATCCCGCTGGGCGAACTGCCCGAGGACGCGCGTGCCTGGCAGGTGGGTGTGGACCAACTGGCCGCGGAGGACAGCGAGGTGGCCGAGTACGTCCAGACGCTGGAGGAGGCCCGGGACACCGCCGAGCTGCCGGAGGCGTCGGGCGAGGCGATCGCCCGCGAGTTCGAGCGCTATCTGCGGCGCCGTGACGGGGCGTCGGGTCCGCCCGGCGGGCACGCCACGGCCGACGGCTCGGACGGTACGTCGTACCGGCGGGAGGGCCCGGGCGGGCGCACCCGCCCGCCGAGGCCGCCGAGGCCGGAGACGGACTCCGAACCGGACTCGGACTCCGGCTCGGACTCGGGCTCGGACTCGGGCTCCGACTCGGACTCGGGCTCGGACTCGGGCTCCGGCTCGGACTCGGGCTCGGACTCGGGCTCCGGCTCGGACTCGGGCAGCGACGAGTCGTCGGAGGACTGAACGAAGGGGCGCCCCGGGTGGGCGCCCCTTCGTCGTCGTGTCCGGTTACAGCGCCACGCCGAGCAGCGCGTCCACCGCGCGGGAGACGACGCCGGGAGCGCCGGTGTCCGTGCCGCCGCTCTCCTCCTGGAGCACGGTCCAGCGGTCGACGGCCGCCAGTGCGGCCGGGGCGTCCAGGTCGTTGGCGAGCGCCTCGCGGATCTCCTCGACCAGCGCCTCGGCGGGCGGACCGTCGGGGCGGGAGACCGCGGCACGCCAGTGGCCGAGGCGGGTCACGGCGTCCTGGAGGACCTGGTCGGTCCACTCCCAGTCGGCGCGGTAGTGGTGGGCGAGCAGCGCCAGCCGGATCGCCGCCGGGTCCACGCCGTCGCGCCGCAGCGCGGACACGAAGACCAGGTTGCCCTTGGACTTGGACATCTTCTCGCCGTGCAGGGCGACCATGCCGGCGTGGACGTACGCCGTGGCCATGGGGAACTCGCCGGTGAGCGCCTGGGCGTGGGAGGCGCCCATCTCGTGGTGCGGGAAGACCAGGTCGGAGCCGCCGCCCTGGACGTCGAAGCCCATGCCGAGGTGGTCGAGGGCGATGGCCACGCACTCGATGTGCCAGCCGGGGCGGCCCCGGCCGAGGGAGCCGCCGTCCCAGCTCGGCTCGCCCTCGCGGGCGGCCATCCAGAGCATCGGGTCGACGGGGTTCTTCTTGCCCGGGCGGTCCGGGTCGCCGCCGCGTTCGGCGGACAGCAGCCGCATGGCGGCGGCGTCGAGGTTCGAGACCTTGCCGAAGTGCGGGTCGGACTCGACGGAGAAGTAGACGTCGCCGTCGATCTCGTAGGTCGCGCCGAGGTCGCGCAGCCGTTCGACGAGCGGGACGATGCCGGGTATCGCCTCCACGGCGCCTATGTACTGGCGCGGGGGCAGCATCCGCAGGGCCGTCATGTCCTCACGGAACAGCGCGGTCTCGCGCTCGGCGAGCTCGGCCCAGTCGAGGCCGTCCCGCTCGGCCCGCTCCAGCAGCGGGTCGTCGACGTCCGTGACGTTCTGGACGTAGTGAACCTGCCGCTTGGTGTCGAGCCACACGCGCTGCACGAGGTCGAACGCGTTGTAGGTCGCCGCGTGTCCGATGTGGGTGGCGTCGTAGGGGGTGATGCCGCAGACGTAGATACGGGCGACGGGACCGGGGGCGGAGGTGATCAGGCCTCCGGTCGCGGTGTCGTGGATCCTCAGGTCGCGGCCCTGACCGGGCAGGGCGGGGACCTCGGAAGCGGGCCAGGCATGCATGTCATGAGCCTAACCGGACCGCGGTTCGGAAAACGAACGGGAGCAGGCCGGATGACCGGGAAGGCGCTCTTGCCCCGCGCCGTCCGGCGTGCTCGCGGTCCCGTCAGACCGGGGGCCAGGGGATGGCCGGCCAGTCGCCGCCCGGCTGTGGGTGGGTGCCGGTGGCGAGGAGGGTCTCGACGCGCGCGCGGGTGGCGTCGATCTCCGCGCGGGTGATGAGGGGGGTCAGGGCGGCGGTGAGGGCACCGGTGCCGGTGAGGGCCGTTCTGAGGCCCTCGAGGACGTCCAGCGCCTCCGCGGTCAGGGGCTCACCCGCCCAGCCCCACAGCAGGGTGCGCAGCTTGTCCTCGGCGTTGAAGGTGACCCCGTGGTCGATGCCGTACAGCAGTCCCTCCGCGGTGGGCAGCAGATGCCCGCCCTTGCGGTCGGCGTTGTTGATCACCGCGTCGAGGACCGCGAGCCGGCGCAGCCGCTCGTCGTCGGCGTGCACGAGCAGCGCGGTACGGCCCTCACCGACTTCGGCGAAGCCGACCGCCTTCCAGCCCGGCTCCGGTTCCTCGCCGTCGACCAGGGCGAGGAGTTCCGCGCCGGGTGCCGTCTCGATCCACAGCTGGCACATGCCCTCGCCGTAGGGGCCGTCGCGGAGCACGGTGGGCGGGACGAGGCCCCAGCCGGTCGCCTCGGAGACCGCGTGGGCGGCGACCTCGCGCCCGGCGAGCGTGCCGTCGGGGAAGTCCCACAGGGGCCGCTCCCCGGCGACCGGCTTGTAGACGCACGCGGCCTGCCGGCCCTCGTGCGTCACGGTGCAGTACAGCGCCGCGTTCGACGCCTCACGGATGCGTCCGCGCACGGTCAGTTCGCCCTCGGCGAGCAGCACCGCGGCGGCCGGGTCGGCGGCCGTCACGCTCCGCGGCGGTATCCGTTCTGGCGCGGACATACGTGTCCTTCCGGGTCGAGCGGGAGGCTGCACAGCGGGCACGGCGGCCGCCCGGCGTTGACGACGTCGAGGGCGCGTTTGGCGAAGGCCCGGGCCTGCGCGCCGGTGAGCCGGACGCGGAGCATCGGGGGCCCGTTCTCCTCGTCCTGAAGCAGCCGCTCCTCGGCCTCGGCGAGGTCCTCCTCGGTGTCGGCGTCCAGTTCGACGAGGGCCTGCGCCTCGACGATCATGCGCTGCTCCTCGCCGTCCCAGGCGAGCGCCATGGTGCCGACGCGGAACTCCTCCTCCACCGGGGTGTCCAGCGGGGCGCTGTCGGTGATCTCGGCCGGCGTCATCGCGGGCACCGGGGCGCTGCCGCCGCTGCGGCGCACGACCTCGTCGAGGAGTTCGTCCATCCGCTCGGCGAGCGCCGCGACCTGGGTCTTCTCCAGGGCCACGCTGGTCACCCGGGAGCCGGCGGAGGCCTGGAGGAAGAACGTACGGCGCCCTGGCAGTCCGACCGTACCGGCCACGAAACGTTCCGGTTGGTCGTAGAGGAACACCTGACGGGACACGTCCTGTCTCCATTGAGAGTCGTGGTGGGCGTTGGGGGCGGGCGGCTGGTCGAAACGGGGACGCATTGCTGCGACCGCTTCACCCTACTGCGCCCGACGATCACGGTGCGCCCGCGTCGCCCCCGACCGTGGCGTCGTCGGCGGGCGTCTCCTCGCGCGGCGCCAGGGACGTGAAGTCGCCGGTGTCGCCGAGGCGGACGAGGAAGGGGCGCAGCCGGGTGTAACGGATCACGGTGATGGAACACGGTTCAACAGTGATCCGCTGGAAGAGGTCGAGATGAAGTCCGAGTGCGTCCGCGACGAGAGACTTGATGATGTCGCCGTGCGAGCACATGAGGTACACGGCGTCGGCTCCGTGGTCGCGCTCCACGCGCGCGTTCCACTCGCGCACCGCCTCGGCGGCGCGGGTCTGCATCGCGCGCATGGACTCCCCGCCGGGGAAGGCCGCCGCCGACGGGTGCGCCTGCACCACCTCCATCAGGGGCTCGTCCCTGAGCTCGGCGAGTTTACGGCCCGACCAGTCGCCGTAGTGGCACTCGCCGATGCGGTCGTCGGTGTGCGGGGTGAGGCCGGGACGGGCGTCCAGCAGCGGCCGGAGGGTCTCCCGGCAGCGCTGGAGCGGGCTGGTGACGATCTCGGCCAGCGGCAGTTCGGCGAGCCGTCCGGGCAGTGCGGCGGCCTGGGCGGCGCCGCGGGCGTCGAGGGCGACACCGGGCGTCCACCCGGCGAGCAGTCCCTCGGTGTTGGCGGTGGAACGTCCGTGCCGGACCAGGAGCAACGTGGGCATGCGGCCCAGGGTAGGCGCACACGTGTGTGCGGTGTCCGTGGTGAGGAAGGAGAAGACACTTCGTGATCGTCGACTGTGCCATCTACCGGGAGGGGCATCGGTCGGAGGGGCCCCACGACTTCTCCGACGCGCTGGACGAGGCGCGATCGGCCGGGGGGTTCGTCTGGATCGGGCTGCACGAGCCGACGGCGGACGAGTTCGATCTGGTCGCCCAGGAGTTCAGCCTGCATCCGCTGGCGGTCGAGGACGCCCTCAAGGCCCATCAGCGGCCCAAACTGGAGGTGTACGACGACTCGCTCTTCGTGGTGCTGAAACCGGTCGGGTACGAGCCGCAGAGCGACACCGTCTCCTCCGGCGAAGTCATGATCTTCCTCGGCGACTCCTTCGCGGTGACCGTACGACATGGGGAGGACGCGCCGCTCGGGGCCGTGCGGCGGCGACTCGAGCGGGAGCCCGAGCTGCTGGGTGAGGGGCCCACGTCGGTGCTGTACGCGGTCGCCGACGCCGTCGTCGACCACTACCTGGACGTGGCGACCGAACTGCAGACCGACCTGGAGGAACTGGAGGCGGAGGTCTTCACCCCCGACGGCGGGGGCTCGCGGCACACCGCGTCCAAGATCTACAACTTCAAGCGGCAGATCCTGGAGTTCCGCCGCGCGACCGGGCCGCTGGCTCTGCCGATGACGCGGCTGGCGGGGGTCGGCACGTACGGGGGGAAGGTGCCGTTCGTGGAGGACAGGGCGCGGCCCTTCTTCCGTGACGTGCACGACCACCTCACCCGGGTGAACGAGTCCGTGGAGGGACTGGACCGGTTGGTCTCGGACATCCTCTCGGCGCACCTGGCGCAGATGAGCGTGCGGCAGAACGACGACATGCGGAAGATCTCCGCGTGGGCGGCCATGGCCGCGGTCCCCACGATGATCGCGGGGATCTACGGGATGAACTTCGAGCACATGCCGGAGCTGCGGTGGGAGTGGTCGTATCCGGTGGTGGTCCTGGTGATGGTGGGGCTGGAGGTGCTGCTGTTCCGCCTGTTCAAGCGGCGGGGGTGGCTGTGAGGGGGCCGGCCCGGTGCCCTCGTGCGGTCACGCGAACTCCGGTTCCGGGTTCGCCGGGCCACCGAGCGCGTTGCGGCGGCCCGGCATCTCGAGGGAGACCATGCGGCGCCAGCCGCCCAGGCGCTCGTACGCGTACACCGCGTGGATGCCTGCCGCGAGGACCGCCGCCTTGGGCCTGGGCCAGCCGAGGATGCGCCCCATGTGCGCCATCACCGCCAGGCTGACGTCCCGGTAGACGCGGATCTCCGCGAGCGCGCACTCGCGCAGGGTGCGCTGGATGGCGCGGCCGTGTCCGGCGTACGCGAAGCGCAGCAGTTCCTCGTGGCAGTAGGCGAGGTGGTTGTCCTCGTCGTCGGAGATCATCCTGACCGCGCGGCCGAGGTCGGGGTGGTCGGCGAAGTGCTTGCGCAGCAGGTCCATCTGCTCGGAGGCGCGTTGTTCGGTGACCCTGCTGTGGGCGAGGTAGGTGACGATGTCCTGGACGGTGAGCGGCTCGTCGCGCTTCAGCCGGCCGTGGGCCAGGCCGATGCCTCTGTTCTCGAGGAGCATCGTGTAGTCGGTCTCCGGGGGGACCGGGACGGGTTTCAGGCCGCGCTTCCTCATCAGGGCGTTGAAGATGCGGCCGTGCTTGTCCTCGTCGGCGCCGTGCCTGGTGATCTTGGGGGCGAGTTCGCGCCGGCTCTCGGGGACCAGCGCGGCGATACGGGCGTTCTCCCAGCCGCCCTGCGACTCGCCGCTCGCGGCGATGGAGCAGAACAGGGCGAAGGACTCGTCGTTGTCGAGGATCTCCTGGAACAGACTCTTGGCCGAAAGCATGGTGGGCCACCTCTCCGCAGGCTTTCCGCTCTCCGCGGGGTCCGCGGCGCCGGAGTTCCGGAGCCGCGGTTCCGCAATTCCGCAGTTCCGCGAAGAACGAGTCAAGTGCGCGGGCCGGGGGGCGGCAACAGGTGCGTCGGGCAACTCCGCCGAAAGGAGTACGGGGCAGGGGCGCGGGAGCGTAACCGGGTGGGCCGACGGGCGTTGTGGTGGGTGACGGCCGTGGCGGGGTGGACCCCCGAGCCCCCACCACGGCCGTGAGAACTACGCGAGGCCCGCGCGCTCCAGGGCTTCGGTGCCGGCGCGGAGCGAGGCGAGGCGCTCGTCGAGCGTGAAGCCGGCCGGGGCGAGGGTGAGGGTGGTGACGCCGGCGGCGGCGTAGGCCTTCATCCGGTCGGCGATGCGGTCGACCGAGCCGAGGAGGGTGGTCCTGTCGATCAGGTCGTGCGGGATCGCCGCGGCCGCGCCCTGTTTGTCGCCGGCGAGGTACTTGTCCTGGATCTCGGCGGCCTCGCGTTCGTAGCCCATGCGCCGGGCGAGCTGGTTGTAGAAGTTCTGCTTGCGGCTGCCCATGCCGCCGACGTACAGCGCGGTGTAGGGGCGGAAGGTGTCGGCGAGGGTGGTGACGTCCTTGTCGTCACCGACGGCGAGGGGGACGGTGGGGCAGATGTCGAAGCCCTCGAGGGTCTTGCCGGCCTTCTCGCGGCCCGCGCGAAGGTGCTGGACGGCGGTGTCCTCGAGGTGGTCGGCGGAGGGGAAGATCAGCAGGGCGCCGTCGGCGATCTCGCCGGTCTGTTCGAGGTTCTTCGGGCCGATGGCGGCGATGTAGAGGGGGATGTGCTCGCGCTGGGGGTGCACGGTGAGCTTGATGGGCTTGCCGGGGCCGTCGGGGAGGGGGAGGGTCCAGTGCGCGCCCTCGTAGGAGAGGCGTTCGCGGGTCATGGCCTTGCGGACGATCTCGACGTACTCGCGGGTGCGGGCGAGGGGCTTGTCGAACCTGACGCCGTACCAGCCCTCGGAGACCTGGGGGCCGGAGACGCCGAGGCCGAGGCGGAAGCGGCCCTGGGAGAGGGAGTCCAGGGTGGCGGCGGTCATCGCCGTCATGGCCGGCTGGCGGGCGGGGATCTGGAAGATGGCCGAGCCGACGTCGATGCGGTGGGTCTGGGCGGCGACCCAGGTGAGGACGGTGGCGGCGTCGGAGCCGTAGGCTTCCGCGGCCCAGCAGACGGCGTATCCGAGGCGGTCTGCCTCCTGGGCCACGGCGAGGTTGTCCGCGTCCATTCCGGCACCCCAGTAGCCGAGGTTGATCCCTAGCTGCATGACGGCTCTCCCCTTACCGATGAGTAACGTCGCTTGTGCGGAGACCTTATACCTCCGGCGGTCGGGTGGGGTGCCCGCGACGCCGCTGCGGCTTCGGCGGCGCCGACTGCGCGACCCACCCCCCGGCCACCACGACGCGGGACGCCCCGTACGACGCCGGGTCGCGCAGCCCTCCGGCCACTCACCCTCTCGGGAAGTCCGTTGTCCACAGGCCCCCCACACCAAAGGCTCTGGCCAGTAATCTCGGCGTCCATGGAGCAGAGGCATCTCGGCCGTACCGGCCTGCGTGTGTCCCGGATCGGGCTCGGGACTCTGACCTGGGGCCGGGACACCGACGAGCACGACGCCGCGGACCTCTTGAAGACCTTCTGGGAAGCCGGCGGAACCCTCGTCGACACCGCCGACGTGTACGGCGACGGAGAGTCCGAGTACCTGCTCGGCAGGCTGATGGAGGGACTCGTGCCCCGCCGGGACCTCGTCATCTCGACGAAGGCCGGCAGCGTGCCCGACCCCGACCGCCGCGTCGACGGCTCGCGCGGGCATCTGCTCTCCGCCCTGGACGCCTCGCTCGCCCGCCTCGGCACCGACTACGTCGACGTGTGGCACGTCCACGCCTACGACCCCGTCACCCCGCTGGACGAGACGCTCGCCGCGCTCGACATCGCCGTCGGCAGCGGGCGTGTGCGCTACGCCGGCGTCTCCCACTTCTGCGGCTGGCAGCTGGCCAAGGCGGCGACCTGGCAACTCGCCGCGCCGGGGGTGCGGACCCGGCTGGCGAGCACCCAGATGGAGTACTCGCTGCTGCAGCGGGGTGTCGAGCGCGAGGTCCTCCCCGCGGCCCTCGACCTGGGGATCGGGCTGTTGCCGTCCTCGCCGCTCGGCCGGGGCGTGCTCACCGGCAAGTACCGCAACGACGCCACCCCGGTGGACTCCCGGGGCGCCTCGGAGCATCTCGCCCCGTTCGTGGCGCCGTATCTCGACGACACGGCGAGCCGCATCGTGGACGCCGTGACCACGGCGGCGGACGGGCTCGCCGTGACCACGCTGCAGGTGGCCCTCGCATGGGTCCGTGACCGGCCCGGTGTGGCCGCCCCCATCGTCGGCGCGCGCACCGCGCAGCAGCTCACGGCGGCATTGTCAGTGGAGACCCTTAGTCTTCCTGACGAGATCTGCCGGGCGCTGGACGATGTGTCGGCGCCCGTGCACCGCTATCCCGATCACGACTGGAGCACGCTGTGAGCACGGAGCCGCCCGAGACCGCGGAGGACGCCGAGGAGCCGGGGACGCCTGCCGAGGGCGCGCAGGTCTCCGAGGCCGCGCGGGTGTCCGAGGCCGCGCAGGTCTCCGAGGCCGCGCAGGTCTCCGAGGCCGAGGCCGAGCTGGCCGCGCAGCGCGTGGAGCGGGAGCGGATCGAGCGGCGGAAGGCGGAGCGGCAGGGGCCGGTCGAGGCCGGGGGCAAGCTGAGCGGCACGGCCGCGGATCTGCTGGCCGCCGTGCGGGCCGTGGAGAGCGGGGAGAAGCCGGCCGGCACCGTGTTCGAGGAAGCCGGGCGCGCGCCGCGGCGGCCCGCTCCCGAGCCCGTGCGGCGGGCACCGGAGGCGGCCCCCGGCCCGGTGGTTCCCGCCGCCGGTGCCGTCGAGGACGTGCGGGGGGTGCTGGTCCAGGGCGGTGCGCCGGAGGGGATCGCCGCGCAGGCCGCCGGCGTGCTCGGGGACGGGGGCGCCGACGTGCTGCGCGCCGATCCCTGGCAGTTGCTGCGGGTCCCCGGGGTGCGGCCCGAGCAGGCGGACGGATTCGCCCGGGCGCTGCTCGGTGACGGGGCCGGGCCGGACGACGAGCGGCGGGGGCGGTCGGTCACCGTATGGCTGCTGGAGCAGGCCGCGCCGGCCGGGCACACCGTGCTGGAGATGTCGGCGCTGGTCGTCGCGCTGGGGCGGCAGGGGGTGCCGGAGCCCGAGGAGGCCGTGCAGAACGCCATCTCGGAGGGGGACGTGCTCGTTTTCCAGGACGCCGTCGGTGAAGCCGGTGATGCCGAGGCCGAGGAGGACGAGGAGCGGCCGGTACGGGTGCTGGTGGGGCTGGAGCGGTATGCGCTGGCCGAGGAGAGTCTGGCCGACGGGCTGGCCCGGCTGGTCGGCTCCGTGCCCGAGCAGGACGGTGCGCATGAGGAGTGGGAGCGTGCGGCCGCCTCGGCGAAGGGTTCCGCGGGTGAACTGATCCGGGCGGTCGCCGGGCACGGGCTGGTGCTGCACACCGGTGGGGAGGCCTCGCTGGCCGAGCCGGCGGCGCTGGTGGGCGCCGCGCGGGGTCTGGGGTTGCGGGTCTGGGCCGCCGCCCACGGTCCGGTGGGGCGTGCCCGGTTCGCGGGCCTGGTCGAGGGGGCCGGGGTCGCCACCGTCGCGGGACTGCTGTCCGGTGCCGAGGGTCCCGGGCGGGACGCCGACGGGGCGCTGGCCGTGGATCTGCTGGTGGTGCTCGACGCTCCGCAGCTGGATGTCGAGACCGCCGCGCTGGTGACGGAGTCGCTGCCGGACGGGGCGCGGCTGGTGCTGGCCGGTGATCCGGGCGTGCTGTGGTCGGCGGGGCCCGGGCGGGTGTTCGCGGATCTGCTGGCGGCGCGGGTCTGCCCGCAGATCGCCTCGCGGCGGCCGGATCCCGGCCCGCTGGGCGAGCTGGTCTCGGGGATCGGCGTCGGCGAGCTGAATCAGGTGGCGGCGCCCGGCAAGGAGGTCGTGATCGTGCCGGTGCGGGACGCGGGAGAGGCCGTGCACCGGACCGTGCAGCTGGTGGTGGACTCGGTGCCGCGGGCGATCGGTGTGCCGGTCGAGGAGACCCAGGTGATCACCCCGGGGCACGGGGGCGCGGTGGGGACGCGTGCGCTGAACGCGGCGCTCAAGGAGCGGCTGAATCCGGGACCGGGACGCTTCGGCGGATTCGACCCGGGTGACCGGGTCGCCTACTCCCCCGCTCCGGGGCGCGCGCTGCCGGGCCGCGTGGTGAGGGCCGACGGCGAGGGGCTGCACCTGGAGTGCGGAGGCGAGGAGGTCGTCGTACCGAGGGAGCGGGTGGAGTCGTCCGTGCGGCACGGATGGGCGCTGACCGCGCACCAGGCGGTGGGCTGCCGGTGGCCCGCGGTGGTCGTGGTGCTGCCCGGTGACGCCACGCAGGCGCTGAGCCGGCCCTGGGTGTACACGGCGTTCAGCCGGGCCGACCGGCATCTGTCCGTGGTGCACGGTGCGGAGCAGGCGCTGCCGCGCGCCGTGGCCGAGGTGCCGGCGAAGCCGCGGACCACCCGGTTGCCGGTGCTGCTGGCTCCGCAGGCTGCGGTGGCGGAGGGCTGAGCCGGACCCGTGCGCGGGTGGCGGCACCGGGGGTGCCGCCACCGTGCGGGGGGTGCGGTCAGCGGTCCGCGTCGAGGGGTTCCAGATCCTCGTCCTCGTCCAGGCTCGGGTCCAGCTCGTCCTCGGTGTCCTCTTCGTCCTCGAGGTCCGCTTCGTCGTCGAAGACCGCGCTGACGTCGAAGCGGCACACCACCCGCTGCGGATCCGCCTGCTCGAACGGCGCCTCCAGCCACTCGCCGGGGTCCGCGGGGTCGTCCGATGCCGTCACCCAGAGCGTGGAGTCGCCTTCCTCCAGTCCGAACTCCTTGTGCCGGGAGGCGATCTCGTCCGGTTCGAACTCGCCGAACAGCAGGCCGAGCGCGCCGTGGACGGTGCTCGACGCCTCCGCGTTCTCGTCGTCCGCCGCCTCGATCCGCTGGGCGTGCGCGCGCAGCCGCTGGGGTTCCACGACGGCGTAGTCGCGGCGGATCAGCACGCTGAGGGCCGCCGGTTCCTCGGGACCGGTGTACGGCGGTGCCTCCTCCGCGCCGGGGATCTCGAAGGGGGTGACCTCGTCGTAGCGGTCGTAGAGCAGTTCGTCGTACGCCTCCGCGGCCGCGGCCAGCTGGTTGAACGCCTCGTAGACGGCCGGGTCGTCCTCCCCCGACCGGCGTTCGACCGCGGCCAGGTGGCGGTCGAGCGCGGTCTTGACCACCTCGGCGGCGGCGCGTACCTCGGCAGCGGTGGGCTGCGCAGCATCAGACATAGTGCAGACGCTATCCGTACCGGGGCCCGGCCCGCACAATAGATGCGATGCCGGAATACGAATTTGTCGACGTGCACGTACCGCGCGGGGTCTCCCGCAAGGAGACGGCACGTCTGCTGACGGACCATGCAGAGTACGGTCACTGGGAGTTGTACCGCCTGACGCTGATGCGTGACGGCAGTCGCAGGGTGCGGCTGCGGAGGCGGATCATCCGCCAGGTGCGCGCCACCTGGTGATCTTCGACACCCGACCGGAATCACACGACGGAGCGGACCCCGCGGTCGCGGGGTCCGGTCCGTGTGTCCGGTGTCACGCGGCGGTCCGTGCCTTGCGGTAGAGGACCGCACCGGCGAGCAGCGCGCCCGCGCCGGCGGGCAGGACGAGCCCCATCGACAGCTCACTGCCGGTCTGCGCGAGCTGCGCGTCGTGCCGGGGCTGGGTGAGGGAGTGGACGCCCGGCTGGTCGCCGGCCGACGGGCGGTCCGGGGTGCCCGGCTCGTCACCGGGGTGCCCGGGGTTGCCGGGGTCACCCGGGTCGCCGGGCTGTCCCGGGGTGTCGTGGCCCGGGCCGCCGTTCGCGCAGTCGTTGCCCTCGGTGGCGTTACCGACGCCGAGGATGTCGACGCTGTCGCCGCAGACGTTCACCGGCACGTGGATCGGTACCTGGACGTGGTTGCCGGAACCCACACCGGGCGAGCCCTCGGTGTACCCGTCGGCGTGCGCACCGCCGTGGCCGCCGGAGTCGCCGTACCCGTCCGAGGAGGAGCCGCCCTGGTTCGCACAGTCATTGCCCACGGCGACGTTGCCGACGCCGAGGACGTTGACGCTGTTGCCGCAGACGTTCACCGGCACATGCACCGGCGCCTGCACCACGTTCCCGGACAGCACACCGGGCGAGCCCTCGGCATACCCGTCGGCGTGCGCACCGCCATGGCCGCCGGAGTCGCCGTACCCGTCCGAGGAGGAGCCGCCCTGGTTCGCACAGTCATTGCCCTCGACGGCGTTCCCGGCGCCGAGGACGTTGACGCTGTTGCCGCAGACGTTCACCGGCACATGCACCGGCGCCTGCACCACGTTCCCGGACAGCACACCGGGCGAGCCCTCG
>NZ_JBHYVC010000067.1:32027-32469 GCF_042749965.1 Streptomyces sp. NPDC059454
GGCATACCCGTCGGCGTGCGCACCGCCGTGGCCGTGCGAGGAGGGGCCACTCTGGTTGGCGCAGGAGTTCCCCACGGACGGATTGAGAAGACCGACGACGTCGACCGTGTTGCCGCAGACGTTCACCGGGACGTCCACCGGCGCCTGCACCGTGTTCCCGGAGAGCACGCCGGGTGAGCCGGCGGCATGACCCGTCGCACCGGAGTCGGCGTGGGCGGCCCCGCCCGCGGCGGCGAGTACGCCTGTGGCGGCCGCCATCGTCATCAGGCCCTTGCGGGTGACCTGTCTCATTGCTGAAATCCCTGCCTTCGACCTGGTGCCGGGAACCGGCGCTCCGCCGGATTCCCGGTGTTCCGACGTTCGACGAGACCGGTCGGCCCCCGGGCGCGGGGGGGGCGCGCCCGGGGCGACCGGCGCAAAGCCACAGGGGGGCAGGCCAAGA
>NZ_JBHYVC010000067.1:32479-43253 GCF_042749965.1 Streptomyces sp. NPDC059454
TTTTTACTTTTCTCAAACCCAGTCCTTCTCCTTGGTGCGGGCACCCGGCCCTCCCCCGTTTCCGGGGTTTCCCCCCGGACGACGACACGGGTCGCCCCCGCAGCGGTGGGGGCCGCCCCGGGGCCCGACGGGCTCAAGCCCTCAGTGGGCATGCCCTAGAGGGCGAGGCACAACGTCACTGGTTGACGCAGGTGTTGCCGAAGGCGGGGTTCAGCAGCCCGATCACGGAGATCGTGTTGCCGCAGACGTTCACGGGGACGTGGATCGGGGCCTGCACGACGTTGCCGGAAAGGACACCCGGGGAGTGCACGGCGGCACCCTGGGCACCGGAGTCGGCGGCGGCCATGCCCGCGCCCGCGAGAACCAGACCACCGGTGGCAGCAGCGACGGCGACGACCTTCTTGAGCATTATTCCTCCTTGTTGGCAAAGCGATCCAAAGTCGCGGATCACATCACGGCTAACGAGGACGGAGTAATGAGGCTACGAGCCTATCGTCGCATTCACTCTTCCCGGTCAACTCTGTACGCCTGCACGATTATTGAGTTCATCGGGTAACCGTCTCAGGAGGCGTCGAGGAAGCGGTCGAGCACCCGCACACCGAACTTCAGACCGTCCACCGGCACCCGCTCGTCGACCCCGTGGAACATGCCCGCGAAGTCCAGCTCCGGGGGCAGCTTCAGCGGCGCGAAGCCGAAGCCCCGGATGCCGAGGTCGTCGAAGGACTTGGCGTCCGTCCCGCCGGAGAGCATGTACGGGACGGCCTTGGCGGCCGGGTCCTCGGCCACCAGCGCGGACTGCATCGCGTCCACGAGGGCTCCGTCGAACGTGGTCTCGACGGCCTTGTCGGAGTGGACGTCCTCGCGCCGCACCTTCGGGCCGAGGATCCGGTCGAGGTCGGCGAGGAACTCCTCCTCGTGTCCGGGCAGGAACCGGCCGTCCACGTGCGCGGTCGCCTCGCCCGGGATGACGTTGACCTTGTAGCCCGCGCCCAGCTGGGTGGGATTGGCGGTGTTGCTCAGCGTCGCGCCGATGAGCTTGGCGATGCCTCCGAGCCTGGCGAGGGTCCCCTCCATGTTCTCCGGGTCGAGCTCGGTCCCGAGGGCGTCGCCCAGTTCGTCGAGGAAGGCCCGGGTCGTCTTCGTGACGCGGACGGGGAACGTGTGCCGGCCGAGGCGCGCGACGGCCTCCGACAGCTCGGTGATGGCGTTGTCGCGGTGGATCATCGACCCGTGCCCGGCGGTGCCGGCCACGGTCAGCTTCATCCAGTGCATGCCCTTCTCGGCCGTCTGGATCAGATACAGGCGGCGCTGCTCGCTGACGGTGAACGAGAAGCCGCCCACCTCGCTGATCGCCTCGGTGACGCCCTCGAAGAGGTCCGGGTGGTTGTCGACCAGGTGACGGGCGCCGTAGGTGCCGCCCGCCTCCTCGTCCGCGAGGAAGGCGAGGACGACGTCGCGCGGGGGCCTGCGCCCGCTGCGCAGCCGGTCGCGGACGACCGCGAGGGTCATCGCGTCCATGTCCTTCATGTCGACGGCCCCGCGCCCCCACACGCATCCGTCGGCGATCTCGCCGGAGAAGGGGTGGTGGGTCCAGTCGTCGGCGTTGGCCGGTACGACGTCGGTGTGGCCGTGGATGAGCAGCGCGGGCCGGGAGGGGTCCTCGCCCTCGATCCGGGCCACCGTGGAGGCGCGCCCCGGGTGGGACTCGAAGATCTTCGGTTCCAGGCCCACCTCGGCGAGCTTCTCGGCGACGTACTCGGCCGCCTTGCGCTCGCCGGGGCCCGAGTGGTCGCCGTAGTTGCTGGTGTCGATCCGGATCAGCTCGCGGCAGAGGTCCACGACCTCGTCCTCACCGGTGACGCTCCTGGCCGTGCCCGTCTCGCTCACGTGCTTCCTCCCGCTGCTGGTGTTCCCGCTGGTGGGTCGTCCCCTCATCCTCCCTCCCCCGCGAGCGCGCCCCAAGACCCGGCCCGGCCCGTCACACGCCGTTCACGCGACGGCGCGGCCGGGCGGGGGTGATCGGCCACCCCGGAACACCTGGTAATGTTTACGTCGTCGCCACGGGGGAAACCCCGCGCGACAGACACCTTGTCCGGGTGGCGGAATGGCAGACGCGCTAGCTTGAGGTGCTAGTGCCCTTTATCGGGCGTGGGGGTTCAAGTCCCCCCTCGGACACCAGCGAGATCACCGAAGGCCTCTGTTCATCAGGGGCCTTCAGTGTTTTCCGTCACGGCCGCCCGCCTCCCACCGTACGGCCGGGTCGCGCGACACCAGGCCTGGGATGTCTTCCGAGCACGGGCCGGCGATCAGGGGCTGGCTGAATCCGCCTCGCGCTCTGCCCGAGAAGGTCCGCCGGGTCGAGCGTTGCGGGATGATCACGGTATGCGTGAGATCGTGCTGATGTCAGATCCGAAGGTCGCGGCCGTACCCGTCGCGGAGTGCGGCGAACGTCTCGTGGACGTTCGGGCGGGCGGTTCGTTGCTGATCGACGCGCGCAAGCAGGATCCGGCGGAGGCCTTTGCGCATCTGCGGGAAGGCGTGCTGGAGCGGCTGCTCAAGGCCCAGACGGCGCTTCCGCAGGACGTACGGCTGCTCTTCGTCGAGGGGTACCGGCCGCCTTCCCTGCAGCGGGAGTACTTCGAGAGGTACACGAGCCGGCTGCGGGCCGTTCACCCGGAGTGGTCAGCCGGGCAGATCCATTCGGCGGCGAGCCGGTATGTGTCGCCGCCCGAGATCGCTCCGCACAGTGCCGGAGCGGCCGTCGACCTTACGCTGGCCGACGCCAGTGGGCGCGAACTGGACCTGGGCACACGTATGAACGCCGACCCGGAGGAGAGCAAGGGCGCCTGCTACACCCATGCCGCCGACATCAGCGAGGAGGCCCGTGCCAACCGGAGGCTCCTGGGTTCCGCGCTGGAGGCGGCGGGCCTGGTGAACTACCCCACGGAGTGGTGGCACTGGTCGTTCGGAGACCGCTACTGGGCTCTGCTCACGGGCGAGGCCGCCGCTTGCTACGGCCCGAAGGAGATCACACCGCTCGGATGACCGGCCCGGGCTTGCTGGGCCGCCCGGTCACACGGCGCGTCTCCCGCCCCAGCGGACGCCCTTACTCACACCGGGATTCTCTCCGCGGTTGCTTTCGGACGGTCCGGGTCAGGCATCGGTGCTGCGGCGCGCGGCGAAGCCGGTGAAGGCCGTCCAGGCGGCGGGAGTCACGGTGAGCGCAGGGCCAGTGACGATCTTCGAGTCACGGACGTGGACGGCCTGCCGTGAAGCGGCCACCTCTACGCACTCACCGCCCTCTTCACTGCTGTGGCTGCTCTTGATCCACTTCAGTCGAGGCACAGCGGACCCGAACTTGTCGACCTTCACGGCTCTCCCAGCAACTTCTCGACATAGGCAAGGGACTCCCGGGGCGTGAGCGCCTGTGCTCGGAGGATCCCGTACTTCACCTCAAGCCCTCGGACAAGGTGTCGCTCCGTGTGCACATGGCTCACGTTCTGCACCTCAACGTACGCGATCCTGCGCTCTCCCTTGGTCTCGGTCAAGGTGAAGGGGCCGGCCAGTCCCGCGTTCTCCTCTCGTTCCAGAGGCATGATCTGCACCTCGACCGTGGGCCTCTGCCCGATGAGGAGGACCTGCTCCAACTGGCCTCGTAGGATGCCTCGCCCACCGATCGGCCTCCTCAGTACCGACTCGTCGATGACGAAACTCATCAGCGGCGCCGGGCGTTTGCTGAAGAGGCTCTGGCGAGCCAGGCGAGCTGCCACGCGCTGATCGATGACTTCCTCATCCATGGGCGGCCGCATCATCCTGAATACCGCACGCGCGTAGTCCTCCGTCTGCAAGAGACCGGGGACAGCCTGGTTGGCGTACACGTGCAGTTCGACCGCCTCGGCCTCCAACCGCGCCGCGTCCCGGAAGAACGCCGGATACCGCGCCCGCGCGACCTCTTCCTTCATCGCCCGCAGAACGCCCCCGGCGTCCAGCACCTCGTCCGCCTTGTCGATCAGCTCCGGTTTGGGGATGCGTCGGCCGAGTTCGACCGACGTGATCTGGTCCTCCCCGTAACCGAGCCGGGACCCCAGTTCCCTCCGGGTCAGCCCGGCCCGCTCCCGCAGGAGTCTCATCTGCCGCCCGAAGCACCGCAGAAAGTTCGCCCCGTCGTCCTGTTCCACCATGCCCGCCGCCTCCGGCACCTCATCACCCACGGTTCTGGTACGCGGTCGTACAGGCTGAGGCCGTGCACGCAGCGCGAGGCGTCACGCTACGCGCAGTGATGAAGGGCTGGTCCCTCGAACGCCCGCAAGTTCCCTCGTACGAGAACTCACCTCTACCTGTACGCACTTGGCAACCACCTGTACAGCCCCAGCCAGTACAGGCGTTTTCGCTGGTCAGCCCCGCATTTCCTTCGGCAGGCTCGTCGCCATGCAAACCTCGGACACCACCACCGCACAGGCACCGGAAGTCCCGGCCGCCCCACACGAGTTCGCCATGCGGTTCACCTCCACCCCGCGCGGTGCCCGTCTCGCCCGGCGTCTCGTCTCGCACCGGCTCGACCAGTGGGGGCACCCGTACGGCTCCCCCGTCAACGAGACCCTGACCCTGATCGCGGCCGAACTCACCTCCAACGCGGTGCGGCACGGTCACGTCCCCGGTCGGAACTTCCACCTCCGCCTGACCGCGGCCCCGAACGTACTCCGCATCGAGGTGACGGACACCCGCACCGAGCAAGTGCCGCCCTTGTCCGTCCAAGAGGCGCCCGACGACGCGGAGTCAGGACGGGGACTGCTCCTGGTGGCCCGGCTGGCCACCCGCTGGGGTACCGCCCCACGGCCCACCGCACCCGGCAAGACCGTATGGGCAGAACTCACTCCAAGGCCCGGCAGAGCAACAAATTCCTGAGCCTTGATACCGCGCCGCCGTCGTGGAGAATCAGCCGGCGAGCATTGCCGGGCGGTCTACCGGAAGCCGTACCGTCGATCTTTGTGCTCCGAAAGGATGTCGCTCCCCCCTGCCCATCTCACCCCACAGACATGACATTCGACATACCAATCATCACTTGGCTCCTGGAAGATCATCTTGCCCCGCTGCCCCACGCCCGGACACTGTCTCCCCACGTCTGAGTCGAGGTTCAGCCCCAAGCACGAGAGCCCGTAGAGAACCTGCTGGACCAACTCCTCGTGCGCCATCAAATCCTGTTGTGCGTCCATCCGGTACAGAACTGCCTCACCATCGTCGCGTCCCTGATGGAGGGTGACTTCGAAGTCGGTTGCCCGGCTGCCCGGATCGAGTGGGCGGGAAAGAACGGTGAAGGCCCATGACTGCGCCCGGGAGGAAGGAATACGACTGCCCGGGAGCAGCACGAACGCTTCGAGATTCCGAAGGCGTCGGCGCATACGCACGGCGATCTCTCCGTCCTGGAGTGTGCGCCACGGAGGCTCGCTCTCGGCGTGCGTACTGTCCCGCAGCAAGGACTGTCGCAGTTCGCTGTAATCGACGGCGACCCGAGACATCGCCGACGCACTGTCTGCGACCTGGATGTCCGTTTCCGCGATGCCGTTCAGTTCGTAGAACGCGGTCAGCTGCCGACGGACGGCGGACCTCAGAAAGGGATCCACTGCACCCAGCCCCCACGCTTTCTCCGCTGCTTCCACGGCGAACAGCGCACCGCGGCGTCCGTCACGCCGACGGAGCCGTTGAAGTTCCTTTTCATGGTAGTGACTCTCTTCGGCATGGAGCAGTTCTATGAGCATCCAGCGCTCCTCACTGCCCGGCTCCGTCGCTGCCAGGAGTTCCGCCGGAAGGGAATCGGCCATACCCATATCCCAAAGGTGGACTGCCGCTTCCACCCTCTCCCTCAATGGCCATCCAGATGTCGAAGCAATGACCCTTATGAGTTCCGTCTTGTCATTGGCGAACGACCCAAGGTAGTCGTGGCCGGAATCTCCCGCCCACAGATGACTCACCTCAAAGCCTTCCATATACGTTCTGATCAAGTCGGGTACAGCACTTCCGCCTTTTCTCAGCACCTGAAGTGCGGCCCTCAGCCGAACCTCCATCGGCATGTCGGCACAGCCGACAAGCACTTCCGCCAGGTCCTCGATACCGTCAGGAACACGGGCAAGCTCCGGCCGTCGCAGAGCGACGCCCGCATCGGAAAGCGCATCCCACAATCGGTAGCCACCATGGTCATGTTCCACATGCTCCGCAAGCCACGTGGCCAGGCTCAGCAGGCGCCCTCCGCGAGGAAGGACTATCTCGTTCAGCAGGTCGTCGAGATCCGGCTCATCAGCCGCTTGGCCCAGAAGGCACTTCCAAGCAAGTGCCTTCGCCACCTGGGCCGTACCAACAGCGGGTTTCGTCCGCGTGAGTTCCTCCAGGTGGGCAAGCCGTGCCGCGTTGTCTTCCTGCCGTTCTTCAAATGAGCGAAAATCGATCATCATCCATCCTCTCGCGCTCACCGTCCTGCGTCTGCCACCCGCACGGGACCGAAGCCGTACCGTCCTCTTCAGATGATCAACGCCAGAGACACACAGCCGGTTCCAGAGCTCTCGCGACACATACTCATAACGGGCAGTGGATTGGAGCGAATTTTCATCGGTCAGCCTGCTCACCTCGCTTTTCGCGCCTTCCTGGCGGGAGAAACGCACCAATCTCCAGCTGATGGAACCGTGCGCCCTCGCAGGACGCCGTCGGGCTTCGGCGCCGACGGGGCAGAATGGTCGCCATGACCACACGTTCCTGCCCCTGCGGGCTGCCCGAGGCGTACGAGGCCTGCTGCGGTCGCTTCCACTCGGGGGCCGCCGCCGCGCCCACCGCCGAGCGGCTGATGCGGTCGCGGTACTGCGCGTTCGTGCGGCGGGACGGGGCGTATCTGCTGCGGACCTGGCATCCGAGGACGCGGCCGGAGCGGGTCGACTTCGATCCCGGGATGCGGTGGACCGGGCTGGGGATCCTGGACACGGCCGACGGGTCCGCCTTCCATTCCACCGGGACGGTGACCTTCCGGGCCTCCTACCGGGGCGGCTCACTGCACGAGCGCAGCCGGTTCGAGCGGGTCGACGGGGCGTGGGTGTACGTCGACGGGGAGTTCCTGGAGTAGTCCGGTGCGGGTGTGAGGTTCACCCCGGCCCTTCGAAGAACCCCAGGACCGTCGCCTCGTCGAAACGCCGCTCCGCCGCGTTCTGCCGGGTGATCGTCCAGTAGACGTCACCGTCGATGTGTGCGCCTCCGTACCACTGGGCCAGGAGGGCCCAGGCCTCAAGGCGGGGAGGCTTCCCCGTCCTGTCGGCTTCCCTCCACGCGGCGTAGGTGACGAGGTCGGTCTCGCCGTAGGGGTCGGTGGAGTAGCCGTCGAGCTGGAGGCGCGAGGCGCCGAGGAGGTGCCGGTCCTCGTGCCGCACGTCGTTCCAGGCGCCGCACAGGGCCGGGGCGTGGGGGTGCTCGGCGGGGTCGAAGAGGAATTCGTTGTCGGGCAGGGAGACGTCGTACCGCAGCCGTAGTCCCCCCACCGCGCGCAGGCCCGAGTCCAGGTCCTCCCACGCGTCGCCCGGCGCGTGGCCGGAATCCAGCGGGCGTTCCTCGACGGGTGTCCCGGCCGGCACGTACACCGCCTCGCCGCCCGCGTCCAGGCCGTCGTCGTGGGAACGGGCGAAGAGCAGGAGCGCGCCGTCGCGCGGCAGGGGCAGCGCCGTCGCGTCCGCGGGCAGCGCCGCGAGGTCCAGGGAGGCGATCAGGTAGGTGCGCTTCGGCAGGTCGGGGAAGCCGGCCGGGAGCAGTGCCGGTCCGCCGAAGCGGCCCACGACGGGTCCGTCCCCGTGCGGGGCGAGGGTCGCGCACGGGCCGGCGGTGTCCAGCCACCTCTCCACCTCGCCGGACGGTACGCCGCGCGCGAGTGCCTTCTCACGGACGCGGTCCAGCTTCCGGAGTCCCTCGGGGTTCATGCGGGAAACCCAGCGCCGAGGTCTGACACCGTACGACCGTCAGGGCGCCAGGATGTCCAGTTCCTGGAGGGCGCCCTCGGTGATCTCGCGGGTCAGCTTCTCCGCGCGGGTGGCGTCGCGTTCGCGGACCGCCTCGGCGAGCTGGACGTGCAGGGTGACGGCGGCCGGGTCGGGGTCCTCGAACATCACGTCGTGGTGGGTGCGGCCGGACAGCACCTCGGCGACGACGTCGCCGAGGCGGGCGAACATCTCGTTGCCGGAGGCGGTCAGGATCACGCGGTGGAACGCCACGTCGTGGAAGAGGTACCCCTCCAGCCGGTGACCGCTGGCGTTGGCCACCATGCCGAGCGCGCACTCGGTCAGTTCGGCGCACTGCTCGGGGGTGGCGTTGCGGGCGGCCAGGCCCGCCGCGACCGGCTCGATCGCCGAGCGCAGCACCGTGAGGGAGCGCAGCTGGCGGGGGCGGTCCGCGCCGGCCAGGCGCCAGCGGATGACCTGGGGGTCGTACACGTTCCACTCGTGGGCCGGCAGGACCGTCACGCCGACGCGGCGCCGGGACCTGACCAGGTGCATGGACTCCAGGACACGGACGACCTCGCGCATCACGGAGCGCGACACGTCGAAACGCTGGGCGAGTTCGTCGGTGCGCAGCACGCTGCCGGGCGGGTACTCACCCGCGGTGATCTCGGGGCCGAGGGTGTCCAGTACGTGGCCGTGCAGCCCCCGGCCCGTGGTGCTCATGCACTCAGAGTACGGGGCGGATCACGGGAACAAAAAGTCAGACTTATATGTCACAGACTCTTGAATTCGTCGTACCTAATGAGCTTCAGTTGCGTCGACATCACGTGTCGACGAAGACATCAGACAGTGAGGCAGCGATGAACACCCCCCATGTCGTCGTGGTCATGGGCGTCGCGGGCACCGGCAAGACCACCATCGGTCCCCTGCTCGCGGCCCGGTCCGGCGTCCCGTACGCCGAGGGCGACGACTTCCACCCGCAGGCCAACATCGCCAAGATGACGGCAGGTACCCCGCTCACCGACGACGACCGGTGGCCCTGGCTGGACGCCATCGGCGACTGGGCGCACGGACGGGCCGGTCTCGGCGGGGTGGTCAGCTGCTCGGCGCTGAAGCGGTCGTACCGCGACCGGCTGCGGGCCGCCGCGCCCGGCGTCGTCTTCGTGCACCTCACCGGTGACCGTGCGCTCATCGAGGACCGGATGTCGCACCGGCAGGGCCACTTCATGCCCACGGCACTGCTCGACTCCCAGTTCGCCACGCTCCAGCCGCTGGAGCCGGACGAGGCCGGAGTCGCCGTGGACGTGGCGGGCAGCCCCGAGGAGATCACCGCACGGGCGGCCACCGCCCTGGACGCCCTCCCCGAGCCCACCCCGTAGGTCCCTGACCGGACCCCCAGACCCCGGGGCGCCCCCACCTCCCCGGTTCCTCCCCACCCCCGTACACACAAGGAACCACCGTGACCAGACTCAGCGTCGAGATGCTGGCAGCGGACGCACCCGAGCCGATCACCTCGGCCGGCCACGCCCAGCTGGGCATCGCCGTGCTCCTGGGCATCGCCGTCATCGTCCTGCTCATCACCAAGTTCAAGCTGCACGCCTTCCTGTCACTGACCATCGGGTCGCTGGCGCTCGGCGCGTTCGCCGGCGCGCCGCTGGACAAGGTCATCACCAGCTTCAGCACCGGACTCGGCTCCACCGTCGCCGGCGTGGGTGTGCTGATCGCCCTCGGCGCGATCCTCGGCAAGATGCTCGCCGACTCCGGCGGCGCCGACCAGATCGTCGACACCATCCTCGCGAAGGCGAACGGCCGCACCATGCCGTGGGCGATGGTGCTGATCGCCTCGGTGATCGGTCTGCCGCTGTTCTTCGAGGTCGGCGTGGTGCTGCTGATCCCGGTGGTGCTGATGGTCGCCAAGCGCGGCAACTACTCCCTGATGCGCATCGGCATCCCGGCGCTCGCCGGTCTGTCCGTGATGCACGGACTGGTGCCGCCGCACCCCGGCCCGCTGGTCGCGATCGACGCCGTCGGCGCCAACCTCGGTGTGACGCTGGCGCTGGGCGTGCTCGTCGCGATACCGACGGTCGTCATCGCCGGTCCGCTGTTCTCGAAGTACGCCGCCCGCTGGGTGGACGTCCCGGCCCCGGAGCGGATGATCCCGCAGCGGCCCTCCGAGGACCTGGAGAAGCGTCCGAGCTTCGGCGCGACGCTGGCCACGATCCTGCTGCCGGTCGTGCTGATGCTGGCCAAGGCGCTGGTCGACATCGTCATCGACGACCCCGAGAACAGTGTGCAGCGCGTGTTCGACGTGATCGGCTCCCCGCTGATCGCGCTGCTCGCGGCCGTGCTGGTCGGCTTCTTCACCCTCGGCATGCCCGCCGGGTTCAGCAAGGACCGGATGCAGCAGCTGGTCGAGAAGGGGCTCGCGCCGATCGCGGGCATCCTGCTGATCGTCGGCGCGGGCGGCGGTTTCAAGACGACGCTGATCGACACCGGCGTGGGCCGGATGATCCTGGACATCTCCGAGGACTGGTCGATCCCGGCGCTGCTGCTGGCCTGGCTGATCGCGGTGGCGATCCGGCTGGCGACCGGTTCGGCGACCGTGGCGACCGTCTCGGCGGCCGGTCTGGTGGCGCCGCTCGCGGCCGACATGTCGACCGCGCACGCGGCTCTGCTGGTGCTGGCGATCGGCGCGGGTTCGCTGTTCTTCAGTCACGTCAACGACGCCGGGTTCTGGCTGGTGAAGGAGTACTTCGGCCTGGACGTCGGGCAGACGATCAAGACCTGGTCGGTCATGGAGACGATCATCT